>JAZLBK010000037.1:0-8931 GCA_045613665.1 Christensenellaceae bacterium
ATTACCGTAAAAGGTATGTATACCGTTTACGTTTACGCGAGAGACGAAGTTGGTAACACCGATTACGCAAAATACAAACTTAACGTTCAATAAGGAGGTATGAATATATGTTTAAGAAATTATCTAAATTAACAGTTATATTAACGATTATCTTATCACTTTCATTATCACTTATTGCGTGTAATGATGAAGGTGGTTCAGGTTCGCAACCTCTTCCAGAATGGGTAAACCCACAAGCCTATACCGAAGGTATACACGAGTTAAATCATTATGATAGTGATACCGAGTGGCTTGTAAAAGAAGGTAAAACCGATTACGTTTTATACGTTCCAGCAGTACAATCTACTGAAATGAAACTTGCAATTCAAGAATTCAAACTTTTATTCTATGATGCAACTAAAATTACCATTTCAGAAGTATTTGATACTACTCCTGCAACTGAAAACGGCAAATATATATCGTTAGGCGAAAACGCATTATTCGATAGTATTTACGTTCAAGACGAAAACGTTGAAGGTTATGACCCTAACAAAAACATAACTAAGGCTGAATTTGATAAAGAAAATCTTAAAGAAGACGGCGTTAGAATGTTAACCAAAGGTAAAACCGTGTATTTATTAGGCGGTTCGCAAGACCAAGGCGTAGTAAACGCAGTTTATACCTTTATGTCACTTCACTTTAACTACGAATATTTTTATAGAAACTGTATCGTTATCGACGAAGACGTTGTTGACGAAAAGTTAAAAATCTTTGACGTTAAAGACGTTCCCGATATTGATAGACGTGCTTCTAACGTAGTTTGGTATTCAACTAACTTTGACTCGCCGAGAAATGCTGACCTTAACACCGGTCTTGAAGTTCAAGATATTGTTAACCGTCGTTCACGTGCGCGCTTAACGGGTGGTGAAGCCGAACTTCTTCCTGCTCTTTACAACGAAGGCTTTAAGGGTGACTTAACCAAAGGCCGTATGCACAACGTTCAAGAGTATTTCACTAAGAGTGAAGACCAAAATTCTACTAAGTACGTAAACTATAAAAAATATTTCTATGACGAGTATATGCCGGAAGGTATTATGCAACTTGACCCATTTGCTCCATCAAGATACGATACGGAAAAATACGGCGCTGATAGTGATGGTGACGGTATTCCTGATTCTTGGTCTTGGGGTAACGGGGATAGCATTAACGCGGCAGAAGAACACGGCTACGCTCCTTCTAATAGTGAAGTAGGCACGCCTGGTTCTGAATCTGACTGGTGGAGTGGTGTTACCGTATGTCACACCGGTCACGGTAATAAAAACTCTTACGAAGCACTTAAAAAACGTGTTGCAGAAGTTATAATGCAATCACTTCGTAAATATCCGCCTTCTCAATATCCTACCAAGAGAACAATGCTTTTCTCTATGGAAGACGCTGGTACGCCTTGTATGTGTGATGCTTGTAAAGTTTACTACGATAGATATCAAGCGCACACCGCTGCAATCAATATGTTCCTTAACGACGTAATGCGCACCTATATCCGCCCATGGATGCTTAGAGAAGAAAATCAAGAATATAGAAGAGACGATTTTGTTCTTTCTTTCTTCTGCTACTCTTCAAACAAAGGCGTTCCCGTTTTAACTGACGAGGCTTATCGTCAAGAATACGAAAGTAAAGTTGTATGCGACCCGAACGTAGGTGTTTATATTGCTGGTATTGACGGTCTTGTTAACAATACTCATATGCAAGACGCTATTTGTCAATACGAAATTGAATACCTTAACACTTGGGACGGTCTTTGTGACAACATTATGATTTGGGGCTACTCAGTTAACTCGTATGCAACTATTTTCTTTACTGACACGTTAGCATGTTATTCGAGCGAATTCTATCAACAACTTGCAAACGTTGGCGTATACTATATGTTCAACGAATCGCAAGACTTTGGGGATGAAGCGCCTGTATGGCAAAACTGGTCGTCTTACTATCAATCTAAACTTATGTGGGATAGTACGCTTGATACGGGTCCGTTGATGGACGCTTATTTTGACGCGATGTATCTTGACGCTTCTGAAACAATGAAGGAAATTTACAATCGTATGAGAGTTCACCGTCAAGTTATTCAAGACGAATTCGCTATGAGAGGCACCGTTCTTCGTTCTACTCAAATTGCTCAAACTAAATACTGGCCACTTGGTACGGTTACCGGTTGGTGGAATTTGTTTGAACAAGCAATGAGTGAAGTTGAAAAATATAAATCGATTGACCCTGCGCTTTACGAATGGGTTTACGAGCATATTGAACTTGAAATGATGACTCCTGCCTTTATCAATCTTTACTTGTATAGCGAAAGCCTTACTCCTGCTGAATTAAAGATGTACAAAGATATTTGTTTTAGCGTAACCGATAAATTCCCAAATATTACGTGGAAAGGTTGTTCTAAAACGTCAACTATCCGTGCACACGTTGACATGATATAAGGAGGAGCAATATGAATAAATTATTTAGAAAATTTTTCGTGTTACTTCTTGCACTTACCGTTGCTTTTGCAGCGGTAGGGTGTGACGGTTGTAATGACGATGGCGGTGACGGTGGTTCAAGCCTTCCTGATACTTCTATTTTGCAACCTGAAACTCCCGTTATTACAATGAAAGAAGCTTTAAGCCTTGTAGTTGGTGACAATTATACTATTGTACCAACAACTAAGTACGTTGACGGTGACCTTGTTTGGCAATCGGACAATGAAAACGTTGTAACCGTTTCTAACGGTAAGATAAATGCTAAAACTGATGGTACGGCTAAAATAACCGCATCATATAACGGTGTTACCGCTACTTGTAACGTTACCGTATCTTACGGTGATTTACTCCCGAACCTTTTAACTTATTCGGGTATCGACGCTGAAAGTTCAGCAAAAACCGTACTTTTAGCAGGCGATTCATACGATATCGGTGCATACGTTGACTTTAATAATAAAGCGTTTGACGATGCTGTTTATACTTACACGTCTTCAAATCAAGAAGTGTTAAGTGTTGATAATAACGGTTTAATTACTCCTATCAAGTATGGCGAAAACGTTACTATTACCGTAAACGCTACTTGGAGAGGATTTACCGTATCAAAATCATTTAACGTTGACGTTAGAGAAAACGTATTGTTCTTCGTTAACAACAAAACTTTACAAAACGTCGTTGTTAACACTCCTGCATCGTTTATCCCTGTAAGTGAAAGAGATAACGTTGTAGAGATAGATGCTTCTGTTAAAGTAGGTGCTAACTTAACCGAAGATACCAACGTTTCAGTTGAAGTTGTTGCTGAAAACGGTGTTGCTGGTGAAGATTTCGTTTACGACGATGCTAATAAAGTTTATACTGCTCTTGCAATGAGCAAGGCTCGTATTAACTTATCTTATGCTTATAACGGCGCAAACTACCTTTCAACCTTTACGATTGAGGCTGTTCGTCCTCTTAGCAATGAAGTTATTACCGTTGAAATGTTCTCTGCTGGCGCAGGCACTTACAAAGAATTACTTGGCGGTTCTTATGAAAATAGAACGCTCGTTGATAAAATTTGGGGTGTAGAAAGCGACGTAACTTTATACGACGCTTCACAAGAAGGTCAATCTCTTAACGTTAAAGGCGAACTTGTTGAAAACGTTGCAGTTAACTTTGATACCTATACTAACACTAACATTACTATCGGTAGTAAAGTTGAACGTTACAACGTTGCACTTATTAACGCTTGTGCATACTATATTTCTAATGCCGACGATTTTATGGGTGCTTTTGAAAAAACAAATAGAACCTACGTGTCAAGAGGTAGATACGAGTTATTAAACGACATCAATATGGCTGGTAAGCCGGCTATCTTGAACATGACCTCTGAACTCAAATTCGAAGGCTACTTTGAAGGCAATAACCACTCGGTTAAAAACTTGTCTATTGATATCGGTAGGGGTGATAACGACTTAAACGGCGGTTTATTAGGCGTAGTTGCGTCTGACGCTGTATTTAAGAACGTTGCTCTTATTGATTTAACTTCTGTTCAACAACAAAAACAAAGAGGTTTATTAACAAGACAGTTAACTTGTACGATTGATAACGTATATATTAGACATACCGTAAGTTCAGCACCTACTCAGTTAGCATATTCTCAATCGAAAGCGGGTTCACTCACCAACGTTGTTGTTGAATATCCGTATGACAAAAATTTCGATTTTGAAGAATACAGAACTAAATATGCGTCTTCTTATGGTGTATCTCCAATAGGTCAAAGAATTTGGGACTGGACTGGAACTTATAACAACATTACAGTTATCGGTCAAATGCCGTTAGGTTATTACTCAACTAATATTAACAAAGTTGAAATGAGTTTCAATGAAGACGGTACAAGAGCAAGTTGGGGTGCATATTACAATTACGCCGAAAACGAAACTGACGTTTGGTATGATTTTGAATATTTCCACAACTCTCCTGACAACGCTACTTACCCAGGTCTTGGAATTTCAGGTGAGGTTACCGTACAAAACTCGCAAGATATTGTTGACGGTGCTCCCGACAATAGCAAGGGTAAAACCCGTGTGATTTCTGGCGTTCGTCGTTACAATACAGTTCAAGAGGCGTATGCTGACGACAATTGTGGCGCAAAAGCGATTGTTGACGCGTTTGGTATCGTTCAAAAAGACAAAGTTGAATTAGTTGGTGGCGATTATGATGCTAATACCGGCAAGTTCTTTACTACTGAATTAAACGATAAACAAGTTGTTGGCGTTAAGGTTGACGGTGTTGCTCTCGTTGAAGGCGCTGGTTACACTCTTGACCAAAACGGATATTTACAAACTATCAACGCTAAAACTTCGATTGACGATACTACGAGCGGAGTTCCTTATAGAATTAACGGAGACGTTACTGTATTTGAGTTCATTATTGAAACCGAAGATACCGATTATATCTTTAACGGCGTAAATTACTGGACTAGAATTATTGACGACGCTACTGAACTTAAAGAAACGCTTGATACTGGTATTGATTTCAAGGCTAGCGAAGGTGTAAATGCAAACGGTATCGTTTATAACAAAACTTACGTTTATAACGTAGGCGTTTATAAGATTGCTGACACTACTAAAACTATTGATATGGCTGGTGTTTCGATGGATTACGCAACGTTAGAAACTTCGATAACCTACATCAACCATGGTGATGGTTTCATGGGTTATTTTGACGGTAACGGTTGTGTAATTGATAACTTTGAACCTGGTATCCACGGTATGTTCGGTGTACTTTCGTCGTATAACTCTGGTCTTAATATAGGTGCAACTATTAAAAACGTAGCGTTTACTAACGTTGCTATCAAGACCTTAGATAAGAGCATTAGACCTGTTATTTTCTCGTATGCTAACAAGTCGGAAGCAAACGGTCATAATCTTGAAAATATTTACGTTAAGTATGCTGACGATACGTTAGATATGAACGGTCTTGCAACTGCTTGGTATAAGAACGTAAATATGAACAACGTATACGTTGTAAGCAACAATATCATCAAAGAACTTAACGAAGATTTCAAAGACTACTATTTAGATGCTAACGGCGATTCGCTTGGCTTAGAAGCGGATAGAAAATACTTCAACTCGTTAAGAATCGGTAACGAAGCATCTCGTATGTATACTTCAACGTTAGTTGCTGACCCGCACAGATTTACTTCTGCCGACGAACTTGATAAGTTGCAAAACGTATTAGTTGCGTCTAACGCACCTATCTCGTACTATATGAACTGTGGTGATTACCTTTCATACTTCTATGCGAAAGATGCGGATACTAACACTATTTACTTTACTGAAAACTGGGCTTACGTTGGTAACCACGTTTCTGGCGCTAAGAAAGATACTAGAACCAAGGCGTTTGCTTATGCAGGTAACGATACGGTAGGTAACTATCCTGTATTGAACGGCTTTGCTAAGAATATTAAGGCTGAACTTACTAATAACGCGGACAACTATGAAAATTTTGACTCGTTAATGCCTTTATATTACTGCCCGAACTGTCTTGCAGGAACACTTCAAACCACTTGTCCTAACGGTTGTGAAGGTAATACAACTTTGGCTAACCCGAAATCTGCTAAGAACGGTATCACTTATATCTTAGGTACACTTAACGCAAAATATGGTAACGCTCTTACAAGCCCTGTATTATATTCGTTCGTATTACACGACGTTGCAAATAGTAAAGGCAAAGTTTGGAGTGCAGATAACTCAGTAGTAGTATTTAACGGTGTAAGCCGTTACGACAGTGTTGACGCTATGAAAGCACAAACCATTGATTACACTTCGTTTACTGGTGCAAGTGGCAACGGTATGTGGAATGTAGTTGAGGGCGAACTCGTATGGGCTAACCTTCAGGCGTAAAACTTAATAACAATAAAAAAGAGAGGTTCGCCTCTCTTTTTTAATTTTTTAATAAAAATTATATTTACAAGTTATTGTGCATTTGACAAATATTTGCACATAATATATAATAAATCTATGATAAAAGAAGTTAAAAATGATAAGCGCAGTTTAAGAACGCGCAGCGTTATTAAAAAATCAGTAATGGTTTTATTAAAAAGTAAACGCCTTGAAGATATCGGCGTTTCTGAAATTGCTAAAATTGCCCTCATTAGTCGTAATAGTTTCTATACTCACTATAATTCCGTTTCGGACGTTTTAGACGATATATTTTTAGATGTTATTACAAGGTTTGACGAGATTATCGTTAAATACGATTATGACGAATTTGTTGAAAATCCGTATCCTATGCTTAGAGAACTTTCAATACAGTTAACCGATAATTCGGCTTTTTCTGAGTTTGTAGTATTTTCTAAAAATTCAAGCGTGTTAGTTCAACGAATTATTGATACGCTTACCGAACGCTTTTATACCGTTTATACAAAAAAGCGAGGTGAGTTTTCAAACGTTGCTTTTTTAATTAACTTTATAGTAGCAGGTAGTATTCATTTCATTTATAAATGGTATAGGGACGGTAAGCCCGCACCGTTTGACGATATTTTATTGCAAATTTCTAAGATTGTAAAAGAGGGAATTACAATGCTTAGGGACGTTAAAAATTCATACAAAAACGCGTAAAATTTACGCGTTTTTTTATTACATATTTTTATTTTTATTACCGATACTTATTACTATGATGCGACTAAAAAAACTATTAACAGTTGTATTGCTTGCGTTTACTTTAACGCTTTTTACAAACTTTGCCTATGCGCAAGAAAGTTATTATTATCTTGGGGGTAGCGTTTTAGGTTTTACTATTAAAACCGAAGGCGCAACCGTTGTTGGAACGTGTGACGTTATTACATCAAACGGTCTTGTATCTCCGTGCAAAAATGCCGGAATTCAAATAGGCGACGTAATATATAGTATGGGAAACAACGCCGTAAATTCCGCGAAAGACGTTTCAAACGTTTTAAGTAGTTACGACGGTGGCGAAATAGTAACTAAAATTATGCGTGACGGGCAAATTAAACTTTTAGACGTAATTCCTGTTAAAGACGTTTTAGGCGAATATAAAATAGGCGTATATCTTAGAGACGACCTTACCGGCTTAGGAACGGTTACTTTTTATAAAAGCGACGGTAGTTTCGGCTCGCTTGGTCACCCCGTTTCCGACGAAAACGGTAAAACCTATTCGGTAATAGGAGGGGAGGTTTATTCGTCAAGCGTTATAGGAATAAATAGGGCAACACGTGGAAAGGCAGGAGAACTTAAAGGCGTGTTTATAGGCGAAAAGCCTATCGGTAAAATTATAAAAAATACTCAAACTGGACTTTACGGTAAAATTGATAATTTAGACCTTTCAAATAAAATCAAAATTGAGGTTGGTAAAGCAAAGCAAGGCAACGCTCAAATATATTCTACGGTAGACGGAATAACGCCAAAGTATTACGATATTGATATTGTTAAAACTGATTATTTTACTCAGTCAAACAAAAATCTCGTAATTAAAATTGCAGATAAAGAATTATTAAAAATAACGGGTGGAATTCTTCAAGGTATGAGTGGTTCGCCTATTATTCAAGACGGAAAACTCGTAGGCGCAGTAACTCACGTGTTTATAAACGACAGTACACGCGGGTACGGAATTTCAATAGATAATATGATTAAGTAATATTCTAAATAAAAATTTTGCTCCATATATTTTATATGGGGCGTTTTTATGAAAAATTTGGTTTGCGAAATTATCTATAATATTAAAAGAAGTAAAAATATCGTAATAATTTCATTAGTGGTTTTTCTTGTCGGCTTTATTTTCGGCTTAATTGTAACGGTTAACGAAGAAATTTTCGATATACATAAAAGCCACTTGTTTTTATACTATGAAAAAATATTTTCTAATGAAAAATTAGGGCTATCGCTTTTAGTTTCTCGCATTGTAAATTCGCTGTTATTACTTATACTTGTTGGTGTTTTATCGCTTAATAAATACACCTTTTATCTCAATTTTTTAGTTTTGTTTTATCGTGCTTTCATATTAGCGCTTATAGGCAAAATTTTTATTTTGGAACTTTTAGTTTTAGGCGCAATTTTATACGTGTTTTTAATATTAGTTCAAGCAGTTTTTATATCGGTTGCAATTATAGTGTTTATGGCTATAATTTATAATAAAAACGGTAAAATTGACAACTCTTTTATAAGTTTAATTCTTAACGCATATTTAATTTCAGGTGCTATTGCAATTATAGGCGCTATTATCGAATTTTTACTTATTATTATGCTATTTCGCCCGTTAAATTTATTTTTCTAAGTATAAGCAAAAAAATATTACTAAAACTAAGATAAGAGGTAATTATGAAAAAATTTATTAAACTTTTATCTTGTTTTTTAGGTTTATCAATTTGTTTATCGTTAAACTTAACTAAAAATTACGCTAACGCTGAAACGGTTATTAAATCAAAATCGGCATATTT
>JAZLBK010000038.1:0-7053 GCA_045613665.1 Christensenellaceae bacterium
TGCTTTTGAGTTAACAACCCTTTATATATAGAAAAGAGTTCCGAATAATCGAAATTAACCATAATTTACACTAATTATACACTCAAAAAAACAAAGTGTCAAGCATTTTTACTTGACACTTATATGTTTTTATTAAAATAAATTGTCGATAAACTCTTCTAAATTAAACTTTTCAATATCGTCTAACTTCTCGCCAACGCCAACGAAAGCAACGGGAATACCCTTTTCGGCTATCATTGAAGTAACGAAACCGCCTTTTGCAGTCCCGTCAAGTTTAGTTAAAAGGATACCGTCTATACCAACTGCGTCGTCAAACGTTTCAACTTGACTTACGGCGTTTTGCCCGGTAGTAGCGTCTAAAACGATAAACTTAACGAAATCTGCGCCTGGGTATTCTCTTTCGACCACTCTGCTCATTTTTTTAAGTTCTTCCATAAGGTTAGTTTTAACGTGAAGTCTACCAGCCGTATCTATAATTAAAACGTCCGTCTTTTTAGCGGTAACAGACGAAATCGCGTCGTAAACTACTGCCGACGGGTCAGCCCCTTCCGAGTGCTTTATAATTCTAACATCAGCGCGATTAGCCCACTCCGTAAGTTGTTCGCTTGCGGCGGCCCTAAACGTGTCCGCAGCGCACAGGGTAACGGATTTTCCTTGTTTTTTATAATAGTTAGCAAGTTTACCTATCGTCGTTGTTTTACCAACACCGTTAACGCCTACAACCATAATAACGAGTGGGAATTCGTTATCAAATTCCTCAACGTCACCACACGCGGTAATGAGCGCAGACTTTAACGAAGATAAAACGAAATCTTTATCCTTTACACTACCTTCAATCATTTTTTCGCGGAGATTATCAACCACGTCCATAGCAAAAGTTACGCTCATATCGGAAGAAATAAGCGCGTCTAACAGTTCGTCGTAAAACTCTTCGCCGATACGGTCGATTGAAAACAACTTAGCAAAGGTATTAGAAATTTTATCTTTGGTTTTTTTAAGCGAGTTTGCTAATTTTGAAAATAAGCCCATTAGTTTTTAACACCTTCCATATCCATAGCGTCAGAAAGTTTAACTGAAACGATACTTGAAACGCCTTTTTCGGGCATTGTAACACCGAAAAGACCGTCGGCATTTTCCATTGTAACTTTCTTGTGCGTAATACAGATAAACTGAGTTTCCTTTGAGAATTTTTTAAGGTAATTTGCAAATCTTTGAACGTTTGCGTCGTCAAGCGCTGCTTCAATTTCGTCAAGAACGCAGAAAGGCATCGGGCGTAATCTTAATATCGCAAAAAGTATTGCAATGGCCGTAAGCGACATTTCGCCACCCGACAATAGAGATATTTTTTGGAGTTTCTTTCCCGGTGGTTCCGCAACGATTTCAATACCTGCGTCAAGCGGGTCACCAGTCGTACTTTCTTCAACAACAAGGTCAGCACTACCACCGCCAAACAACTCTTTGAAAATCTTACTGAAATTCGAGCGAATAGTCTTAAAACCTTCGTTAAAGGTCAAGGTCATTTCCTTGGTAAGGTCGTCAATAACTTTTTGAAGGTCGTCTTGCGCTTTATATAGGTCGTCACGCTGAACTACGAGTTCGTTATACGACTCGCTAAGTTCGTTGTATTCTTCAATTGCGTTAGGATTGATACTGCCAAGCGCGGCAATTTTGCGCTTTAACGACGAAATTTCTTGATGTGACGTAGAAATTTCATAGTTTTGGTCGCGAAGTGGTAAACAAGTTTCGTAAGTAAGTTGATATTCAGTGAAAAGATTTTGCGACATAAAGTCAAGTTCGGTATCAACTTTTGTAAAGTTTATCTCTTCGTTAGCGCGTTTTTCAGTATTTTTATCAATATCCGCTTGTAAAACTTCACGCTTTAAGTTATCTTGCGCGATAAGCTCGTTGAGTTTTTCTTTCTTTTTATCAAATTCGGCTTGTTGACGGCGCAAATCTTCAAGCACCTTTTTATCTTCGGCAGACAAAGATACTTGTTCGGCTTTTTTAATAAGCCCGTCTATAATTTTAAGGTTATTTTCAGTAGTTTGAGCGTTATTTTGCGCGCTTTCTTCAATAGTTTTAATTTCAGCCGTCAATCTTTCAATTTCACTTTCAGCCGAAGAAATTTCCGCGCGGAGATAAGAAAGTTTAGCCTGAACTTCGGTATTTTCTTTAAGAATTTCGTCACGTTGCTTTCTAAGTTCTTGGAACATTTCACGATGCTCGGATTGTTCTTTCGACGCACTTTCCTTTTCCTTATTGAGTTTTTCGTTGCCGGCCTCAATATCGGTATACGCCTTAGAAATTTCAGTTAAACGGTTGCTAATAAGGGCAATGTCGTCTTTATTCTTTTCAATTTCCGCTTGCGTATCAAGTAAAATCTTATCGCTTGCAGTTATTTTTTCACGCAAGGTAACAACCTTTTGCTTAGCGTCTACAAGCGCGGTATTTTCAGCGTTTAAGTTGGTAACTTCTTCATTTACCTGACTAATGAGATTAGCCTTGTTATTTTCTAAAATAGCAAGTTCTTTTTTATCTTTTTCAATGGCTTGTTCAAGTTCTTGAACTTGACGGTCAACACCCAACAAGTTAGCGTCGTTTTTGCGCTTAGAACCACCCGACATTGAACCAGATTGCGACAACACGTCCCCGTCAAGCGTAACTATTCTAAACGAGAAACGGAACTTTTTAGCAATTTGAGTTGCGTTTTCAAGAGTATCGCAAATCAATGTATTTCCAAGCAAATGGCTTATTACGTTTTCAAAATAACTATCGTATTTAACAAGGTTGGTAGCAAGCCCCAAAGCACCGCGCTCTTTAAGAGCGGACGTAGTGTCTTGCGCGTTAAACCTTGGTTTAACGGAAGTTACCGGAAGTATGGTTACTCTACCACCGTCGGTACGCTTTAAGTAGTTAATAACGTATTCCGCGTCAGTCGGGTTATCCGTTACAATATTTTGAAGAGCACCACCTATTGCCGTTTCAATAGCAGTTTCGTAATCTTTTTCAGTTGAAATAATAGACGCTACTACGCCTTTTATACGCTTTTTAAGTTCCCCGTCGCTATTTGACGCGGTCATAAGTTTTTTAACTGAGTGAGAATACCCGTCAAACGAATTTTTAAGCCCTAAATATAGTCTTAAACTCGTTTCTTCGCCGGTAAGTTTAGTTTTAAGCGAATAAATCTTATTGTCAACGCTTTCTAAGAATTTGTTGGTTGACGAAATACTTTCTTCGCGGTCTTTGACGCTAAGTTTAGTATTTTCAATAAATTCTTCAACCCTTTTAAGTTCTTGCTTGTTACTTTCGTTTTCAACCGACAATACGGTATATTTATCAACGAGCGCGTTTACCTTTTCAACGATAGATTTTTGTTGAGTGGTAATTACCGATTTTTCACTCGTCAACGCACCTAAATTTTTATTGATATCGGCAAGCGACTCAACGCTTTTAATTACTTGGTTTTGAACGGACTCAGCAAGGTCTTCGCCCCTTGTAATTTCAGCCGATAATTTTGCTATACTACTGCTAATTTTAGCAGATTTTTCGGTGAGTTGGTCAATTTCTTTATTGCAAGATAAGCAATACTCCTTTTTGCCTTTAAGTAAAGTGTTGTTTTCGGCAATCTTGCTTTCGCCCCTTTCCGTTTCTTGTTTAAGCCTTTCGTTTTCCGAGCGGAAGAAAGAAATTTTTTCAGCAAAAACTTTCGCCTCACCCGATTGTTTTTCAAGGTTAACCGAACGGTCGGTAATCTCGTTTGCGATTGCTCTTAACAAATCGTCGGCATTTTTAATTTCGTCTTGATGTTTATTATAATCTTCAACGGTTTTGTTAAGTTCTAAACGCCTTGCGTCAATTTCTTCGGTTAAACCGTTAATTCTATCGGTAATTTTACGCTTAGTTTCACTTGCGTTTTCGTATTTATAAAGATAGGTGTTAATTTCGTGGAATTTAAGTTGTTCAGAAAGCGCTCTATTCGCCCTCGTTTTTTCCGCTTGTTTTCTAAGCGGTTCAAGTTGGCGTTCACGCTCGGTAATAATATCTGACACGCGCGTAATATTATCCGCCGTACGATTGAGTTTAGAAATAGTTTCCTTTCTATCGCGCTTGGTTTTAGCAATACCTACCGCCTCTTCGAAAATTGCACGCCTATCTTCTGGTTTTGAAGAAAGAATTTCAGAAACCTTGCCTTGCCCTATAATCGTATAACCTTCTTTTGAAACACCGCATTCGTGAAGAGTGTCGATAAGGTCTTTCATACGACAGGGTTGACGGTTGAGATAATACTCGCTTTCGCCACTTCTATAAAGTTTTCTCGTCATTACGACTTCGTTATACTCTAAACTTGGAAAAAGTTTTTCAGAGTTATTAAAGTACAGCGAAACTTCGCAGTAAGAAAGTGATTTTCTTGACTGCGTTCCGTTAAAAATAACGTCTTGCATTGACGAACCGCGCAAGGTTTTAGCCGATTGTTCGCCAAGAACCCATCTAATAGCGTCGGCAACGTTAGATTTACCGCAACCGTTAGGACCAACGATAGCGGTTATACCGTCTAAAAGGTCGATTTTAACTTTGTCTGCAAACGACTTAAAGCCGAGCAGTTCAATTCTTTCAAAATTAAGCATTTTGTTTACCGTTTGTTGATTTTTTATTTTTTAATAATAAAAGGGCTTTTTTAGCAACTAACTGCTCTGCGTTTTGTTTTTTGCCGTTAGCGGTTGCCTTGGCTACGCGCTTGCCGTTAATAACTACTGCAACGGTGTGTTTAGGATTATTGTCAAGCCCTTCTTTTTTTATTACTTCGTAACTTACTTCAAAACGTTTTTTTGAAGAAAGTTCGTTGAGTTTACTTTTATAGTCAACCGTTTTATTTCCAATTTTTAGATATGGTTTAATTAGGTTTTTAACTATAAACTTTTTAGCCTCTTCTACTCCGCCGTCAAGATAAATAGCGCCTATTATTGATTCCATTAAATTCTCTTTGAGTTTATCGGTAATTAAAACCTTATCCCCAACGAGTAAATGCTCGAAAAGTTTTAGCCTATTACACGCTAAGCAAAGTGGCTTAAAGGAAACTACCGTTTGTTTCAAAACGGTCATATCTCCTTCGTCTTCATTAGTTGTTTTGAAAAGATAATCGACAACCACAAAACCAAGCACGCTATCGCCTAAAAATTCAAGGCGCTCGTTGTTTTTTTCACCACGCTTTTCGTTGCTGAACGACGCGTGCGTAAACGCAACCCTTAAAATTTCTGGGTTTTTGAAAGAATATTCAATTTTCTTTTCTATTTCGCTTAAATGAAACACCATATTATTCGTAAACTATCTCTTTTAATTTTTCATCGCTTAAACGCGCAATTATTTCCGACTTAACGTCTTCCTTAATTGCCTTTTCCGCTTGGAAAAGCGACGCTTTTATCGCAGTAGCCTTACTCGACCCGTGCGACTTAACTATTACGCCGTTTATACCTAATAAAACTGCACCGCCACGGTTGTTGTAGTCAACTTCTTTCATAGTGTTTTTGAAAGCCTTTTTCATAAGCAAGAAACCTATTTTAGCCTTAAACGACGAAAGAATATTCTTTTTAAGTATTGAAATTATCGCGTTCGCTGCACCTTCGGTTGACTTGATTGCAACGTTACCGCTAAACCCGTCGGTTACCACGATATCGTAATCTCCCGTAAGTATATCTCTGCCTTCGATATTGCCTATAAAGTTAATACCGTCAACTTGTTTAAGTGCCTTAAATACCGTGTGAGTAAAAGAACTGCCCTTTTCGTCTTCCGTGCCGTTGCAAAGCAAAGCGACTTTTGGGTTTTTAACGCCGTAAATCTTCTTCATATAAGCGTCCGCCATAATAGCGAACTGAACGAGATATTCGGGCTTGCAGTCGGCGTTAGCGCCAACGTCCATAAACATAACGGGGTTACCACTAATGGACGGCAAAATCGTACCAAGACCAGGTCTAATTACGCCTTTAAGCCTTCCTGCTTTTAATACAGCCGCAGTTAAAACCGCACCCGTTGAACCAGCCGATACGAAAGCACCGTATTCTCCACTTCTTAAAGCGGACATTGAAAGTGTTATAGTTGAGTTAGGCTTTTTTCTAAACGCTTCGGTAGGTGCTTCTTCGCAAGTTATAACTTCGGTTGCGTTCATATAGGTAAAGTCTTCTATTTTTGCACCTAACTCGACAACTAAATTTTTAACTTGGTCTTCCATACCAACTAAGCAGAGTTCAGCTTTACCGCCCTCTCTTAAATATTCGATACCGCCTTTAATTATTTCGTTTGGCGAATTATCTCCACCAAACGCGTCAAGTAAAATTTTCATAAATTTCTCCTTAGTATTCAAGGTTAGATACGGTTCTTGGGAAAGGAATAACGTCACGAATATTTGAAATACCCGTCAAATACATTATCATTCTTTCAAAACCTAAGCCAAAACCGGCGTGTTTTGCACCACCGAACTTTCTAAGATTTATATACCAGTCGTAATCGCTTTCTTTAAGACCAAGTTCGTTTATTCTTACCCTTAAAACGTCTTCACGCTCTTCTCTTTGAGAACCGCCAACGAGTTCGCCGATACCCGGAACTAAAAGGTCTGATGCGGCCACCGTTTTACCGTCGTCGTTAAGGCGCATATAGAAAGCCTTGATTTCCTTTGGATAATCGGTTAAGAACACGGGTTTTTTATAAACGACTTCGGTTAAATACCTTTCGTGTTCAGATTGAAGGTCGCACCCCCAGTAAACGGGATATTCAAACTTGTCCTTAACGGGGGTTAAAATTTCAATTGCTTTGGTGTAAGGAAGTCTTACAAACTCGTTTGAAACGACGTTATTAAGCCTTTCAATTAAACCTTTATCAACAAAGTTGTTAAGGAATTCAAGTTCTTCTTTGCAAACTTTCATAACGTGGTTGATAATGGCTTTAACCATTGCCTCGGCAACGTCCATATCCCCTTGAAGGTCACAAAACGCCATTACAGGCTCAATCATCCAAAACTCAGCGGCGTGGCGCGCGGTGTTTGAACGCTCTGCTCTAAACGTA
>JAZLBK010000039.1:0-2829 GCA_045613665.1 Christensenellaceae bacterium
AATGTTAAAATGATAATGGTTAAAGAAAATTATTAATAAGGTAAAGATTATGAACTCAAATATTTCATTAAAACTTTTTGGTTTAATAAAAACGGGCGTTATAAAATCTAACGCTCACTTTTGGAAATCGTTTTATAATGAAGATTATATAAATACTTTTCCTTGCGATTTACAAGTTGTAGAGCAAGAACTTAAAGAAAAAAGCATAAATGTCATCTGTGTTTTTGATGAAAACTTCTCTAGCGTATCCGTTAAACTTAAAAATAGTGAAAAACCGTTTTTCTTTGTGTATAAAGGCGATATAACGCTACTTAATAACGTAGATAAAAACGTTGCAGTTATAGGCGTTTTAACGCCAACTAACGAAATAGTAGAAAGAGAAGAAAAAGTTGTAAAAAGTTTGACCGAAAAAGGCTTCAATATAGTTAGTGGACTTGCAAAAGGTTGTGATACGGTGGCACATACCGAAAGTGTTAAAAGTGGAGCAAAAGCAATAGCCTTTCTACCATCAACCTTTGAAAACATTTATCCAAAAGAAAACATTGCATTAGCAAACAAAATCGTTAAAAACGGTGGACTTATAATAACCGAATACGTAAGCGAGCCTAAAAACAAATACGAAACGGTCAAAAGATTTATTGAACGTGATAGGTTGCAAGCGCTTTTCTCTAAAGCAGTTGTTTTAATTGCAAGTTTTCGTAAAGGCGAAGGCGATAGTGGTTCTCGCCACGCTTTTGAAAAGGCTAAGGACTACGGCAAAAAAAGGCTTGTTATGTATAGAGAAAGCGACGCTACCAATTTATCGTTTGGGTTAAATAAAGACTACGTTATGCAAGGCGAAAAGATTATTTCGCAAAAAGAAATTGAGGAACTATAATTGGTTTACGTTGTAGATTTAGATAACAAAAACCTAATCCACGATGGGATTAGGTTTTTTTCTTTGTAAAAATCATATTTTTGTATTCTTCGGGGGATTTGCCCGTAAATTTTTTGAAGTTTCTATAAAAAGTAGCAAAATCGTTGTAGCCTACAAGACTGCAAACGTCGGTTGCGCGGTAGCCTTTTTTAATAAAATCTTTGGCGTTCGTTATTCTGGCGTAATTTACGTAATCGTTAAAGGTTCGCCCCGAAATTTCCTTAAAATATTTACAAAACACGCTTTTAGACATAGCAAGCCTTTTAGCCATATCGTTTACCGAAAAGTTTTCGGTGTAGTTGTGTAAAATATAGTCTATACAATGCATAACTTGTTCGCGGTTTTGAGTTGCCGTAATCGGTAAAGTTAACGGTTCAACTTGGTAATAGGTACGAGCGAAAGTAGTTATAAGCATAATGGCGCAAGCACGCATTACTTCGCCGTATGCAAGTTGCTGTTCGCTAAACTCTTTATACAGTTTTTCCATAATAGAGTTAACCGTTAAAATTTCGCTTGACGGAACGGTAATTTTTGCCCTAACGAACTTGTTTTCGGAAAGCGTTCTTAAAAAGTTTAATGACAACTTGTTAACACTATCCATACCGCCTAAACTTTCTTGCGTAAACGAAAAAGAATAAAACACGGCATCGTCAATTTGGCGTATGTAGTGCATACTTTTAGGCGGAATTATAAACATATCGCCTTGCGACAACACCGAACTATCGTTTTCAGTAAAATGTTCTAAACTTCCTTTTACAATATAATAAATTTGGTAATAATCGTGGGTGTGGGGATTTTGCGCCTCCCTTGAATAATTTACCATTTTTATATGCATACCAAGTTTTGCGTTTTCGTAATAAGATAAAACAAAGTTTTTATTTATCATAATTTTCTCTCCGTTTTTATAATAATACGTTTAAGGCGCTAAGTCAACACAAAAAAATAATATTTGCAATAATTTAAGGAATATTTGCAATTTATATAGGTATTGATTGTGATATAATCGTATTAACAAATAAAGAGGGTATATTATGAAGATTGTTGCACTTTGTGGACTTTTGGGTTATGGCTATTCTGAAGAATCCTTAAAAATCGCTTTCAGCGAAAAGGTAGATTACGTTGGTGTAGATGCAGGCTCAACCGACCCTGGTCCTTATTATTTAGGTAGTGGTAAGTCTTTTACTGACAGAAGCGCAGTTAAAAGAGATTTAAGTTTGGCGTTGCCTTTATGCTTAGAGCAACGCGCGCCTTTTATTATAGGTACGGCTGGCGGTGCTGGTGGTAACGTTCATACCAACTGGCTCTTAGATATATTAAAGGAAATATCTAAGGAAAAGAAGTTAAAGTTTAAGTTGGCTGTAATTTACAGCGAAGTTGATAAAGATTACGTTTTAAGTAAATTCAACGCTGGTAAAATTACCGATATGTCGCCCGAATTTGCTTTAACCGAAGAAAACATTAAAAACAGCACGCGCATAGTAAGTCAAATAGGTGTTGCGCCTATCATTAAAGCGTTAGAACAAAAGGTAGACGTTATCGTTTGTGGCCGTGCTTGTGATACTGCAATTTATTCAGCACCTTGTATTTATAACGGATACGACCACGGTCTTGCTTTCCATATGGCTAAGATTATGGAATGCGGTGGTATGTGCGCTGAACCCGTTTCGGCAGCCGACGTTATGCAAGCGTATATCGAAAAGGATAGTTTTTGTTTAAGACCTGCTCACCCTGCGAAAAAATGTACTGTTGCAAGGGTTGCGGCTCACACTATGTACGAACAAACTAACCCCTATATGATTTACGAGCCTGACGGTGTGGTTGACTTACGCAATACCGTTTACGAACAAGTAGACGAGCGCACGGTAAAGGTAAAAAATTCGGTGTTCACTAAGTCGGATCGTAGCCATGTCGTT
>JAZLBK010000040.1:0-3106 GCA_045613665.1 Christensenellaceae bacterium
GAATAATAAATATTTTGAAATTTCCATAAAACCAAATAACGAAAATAGAGAAAAAACTATAAAAAACGTTTTATTCGCTATAAAAATTGTAGTAATTATTTTAACCGTAATTATAGGTTATTGCGCGTTTATGTTTTCAAACTTTATGTGGTTAATTTTTACAATTTTGTTTACGATTGCTATTCTTCTTGGTTATTTTCAGCGAAAAATATATAATTTTTACGATTTAGTGTTCGTTGACGGAGATATTTCAATTTCAAAGATAACAAATAACGTAAAAAGGCGTAATCTTATTAAGTTTTCGTCTAAAAACGTAACTAATATCGGTTATTTAGGTGGCGAAACGTATAATTTATTTATAAAAAATAAACAAGTTAAGAAAATTCGCGTTGGCGAAAACCTTGAAAGTGGCGACGTTTGTTTTTTAATAAATAAAAACGAAGTTAAAACTTTACTTCTACTTCCGTACAATGAGAAAATTATCGCTCAAATTCTTAAATTTGGCGGTACTAATAAACTTGATAAAGGGTTTATTGACGTTATTAAATCAAAGGAAACCGTATGATATATCTTGATAACGCGGCAACTACAAAACCGCTAAAATCCGCGCTTTTAGAGGCTCAAAATTTAAACGAAGAAGTATATTTTAACCCGTCGGCAAGATATCACGGCGGTATTTTGGCTTCAAATATAGTAAAAAACGCAAGACAAAGTATTGAAAATTGCTTGGGCGGGAATTTTGACGTTATATTTACCTCCTGTGGTTCAGAGGCGGATAATACGGCAATATTTTCTTACTGTAAACGCGGAAACGCCGTTACTACGCTTGGTGAGCACTCGGCAGTTTTCGAGCCGTTTTTGAAACTTAAAAACGACGGCTTTAACTCTCGTTTTGCTAAAATAAATAGTGACGGTAGTGTAAACGAAGAAAGTTTGCTTTCTTTAATTGATGAAAATACCGTTTTTGTTTCGGTAGTTCACGTAAATAATGAAACGGGCGCTATTAACGACATAAACAAACTTTCTATGCTTTGCAAAAAGAAAAACCCAAGGCTTATATTTCATAGTGACGGAGTTCAAGCCTTTGGTAAAATTCCGCTAAAACTTAGTAGTAATATCGATTTATACTCAATTTCAGCGCATAAAATAGGTGGAATTAAAGGGGTAGGCGCGCTTGCAAAAAACAAAAAACTTAAAAACCTTAAACCTTTAATTTTAGGCGGTGGGCAGGAGTTTAATCTTCGTAGCGGAACTGAAAACGTTTTTGGCATAAAAGTTTTTGAAAGCGCAACGAAAGAAAAATTTACCGACATTATAAAGAATTTTGAAAACGTTAAACTTCTTAAAAAAGAATTTTTATCAGTTATTGATAAAAACTTATTAAAGGTAATTTCAACCGATAGTTGCTCGCCGTACGTTATATCAATGTCGGCAGTAGGGCTAAAAGGCGAAGTGTTACAACATATGCTTGAAGGTGATGGTGTAATTATCGGTACGGGTTCGGCGTGCAATTCAAAAAAACCACACAGTCGCGTTTTAACTGAGGCGGGGTATCCGTCAAACGTTTTAGACGGGGTTATTAGAATAAGTTTTTCGCCATATAACACTATTAATGAAGTTGTTTTTTCAGCAAATCAAATCAATAAACAAGTATTAAAACTCACAAAGGCAATAAAAAGATGAAAAAAGTTATAATAATAAGGTGGGGCGAAATCCACTTAAAAGGTAAAAATCGCGGTCATTTTGAAAGGCTACTTGAAAACAATATAAAACACGCTTTATCAAAGTTTGACTGTAATCTAAAAAAAATATCCGGTCGCTACGTGGTTAGCGATTTTGAAGAGTTTTATTTAGACGATATTATTAAAAGTTTATCAAAAGTGGGTGGTATTCACTCTATTTCGCCTTGCATTTTAATAAAAACCGACCTTGATAGCATAATTTCTACCGCGGTTAGCATTATGGGTGATAAAAGCGGTAGTTTTAAGGTTGAAACAAAGCGTGCAGACAAAACTTTTATTCTTAACTCGGTTGAACTTTCTAAAAAAATCGGTGGAGAAATTCTAAAATCCAACAAAAACTTGAAAGTTGACGTTCATACGCCAAATAACGTATTAAACTTAGACCTTCGTGAAACGGGCGAAACGCTCGTGTTTACTGAAACTATTAAAATGATGGGCGGTATGCCAAGCGGTTCGTCAGGCAAGGGTTTACTTATGATTTCAGGCGGTATTGATAGTCCTGTTGCCGGTTATATGATGGCAAAGCGCGGTATGAAACTTGACGCTATACATTTCCACTCGTACCCATATACAAGTGAAATGGCGAAAGAAAAGGTTATAACGTTATCAAAATACGTTTCAAATTATACGGGCGGACTTAGGCTTAATATCGTATCTTTTACTGAAATTCAAGAGGCAATACACGAGCATTGTAAAGAAGAATATATGATAACCCTAATGCGTAGGTTTATGATGAGAATTGCAGAAAATATCGCTAAAAACAACGGTTGTCAGGCAATTATAACGGGGGAGAGTTTAGGTCAAGTTGCATCACAAACGATTGAAAGCATAAACTCATCAAACAGCGTTGCAACAATTCCCGTTTTAAGACCGCTTATTGCGTTTGACAAACTTGATATTATTGAAATTTCCGAAAAAATTGACACTTACGAAACTTCAATACTGCCGTATGAAGATTGTTGCACGGTATTTTTACCAAAACACCCGCTTATTAAACCTAATATTGAAAAGGTTAAAATTGAAGAAAGTAAACTTGACGTTGAAACCTTAATAAATAGCGCGTTATCAAGCGTTGAAATAATTGATTTATAAAAAAAAGCAACCTAAAAGGTTGCTTTTTTAGTTGTATAGCCATTTATCTCCGTCAATTATTGAAATTGAACTCTTGTCATATTTAATTAAGGGTAGATTATATTCAAATTTTTCGTCTTTATTAAAGGCTATTATTTTATAATTATATACCCCAAAATCTTTAAGTTCTTCAATAAAAGTATTTATGGGTGCGCCGTTATATACTAACGTGGTATTATTTTTATAAGTTTTATAAATTTCGATATTTTGAACGTTTTCACACTCGTAATTTA
>JAZLBK010000041.1:0-11072 GCA_045613665.1 Christensenellaceae bacterium
AGTAAAACTTAAAACTGATTTGGTTAAAGACTGTATTAGAAAAATTGCTAATATTGACTTTAAGGTGTTGCAAACCATAAAAAGTGACAACGAATACGAATACAGAAACAAACTTCAACTTCCCGTTAGGAATATAGACGGTAACAAAATAGGCTTTTTTGCTCAAAATTCGCATAGAATTGTTGAAATTAGTAATTGTCCTATTCAAAAAGGTTGGGCAACTTTTGTTATTGATGCGTTTAATAATTACCTAAGTAAAAGTGGTGTTAGTTGTTATAATGAAGAAAGTGGTGAAGGGCTTGTACGCCACGTGGTTGTGAGAGAAACTTCGGGTGTTTTATGTATAACGGTAGTTGTCAACGGCAGCGAGTTGCCTTGCGTTGACCTTTTAGTTTTAGAACTTAAAAATAAATTTACCACTTTTTCGCTTTTTCTTAACGAAAATAAATGCCAAAACAACGTTATATTAGGGGATAAGTTTACGCTTTTATACGGCAAAAGTTATCTTGAAGGCGAAGATTTTGGCGTTAATTACAAGGTTGTTCCTAATTCATTTATTCAAATTAACGATTTTATTAAAAGAAAACTATACTTAGACGTAATTAAGTCACTTGAACTTGACGATAGCGTTTCGGTTATTGACGCATATAGTGGCGCAGGGCTTATGACCGCACTTATATCCAGACACGCAAAAGCGGTTTACGGTATTGAAATTATTGAAGACGCGGTTTTAAGTGCAAACGAATTATTAAAAGAAAACGCAATCACTAACGTAATAAACGTATGCGCGCCGTGTGAAGAGTATTTACCTAAACTTATAAAACGCTTAAAAGAAAATGGTGATAAAACCTACCTTGTTTTAGACCCGCCCAGAAAAGGTTGCGACAAAAAGGTGTTAGACGCTATTTTAGAGGCTAAACCCGAAAAAATCGTTTACGTTTCTTGTTCTCCACAAACTTTGGCTCGAGATTTAGGAATTTTAGTTGGTACGTTGGTTTATGAAAACGGCGAACTTAAAAAGGCGGTTAACCCAAACGGTATTTATAAAATTACAAAAATTCAACCGTACGATATGTTCCCGCAAACCAAACACGTTGAAACACTTGTTTGCTTGAATAAAGTTGATTAAGATATTTTTTAAGGAGAAGATTATGTTCAAAGACGGAATTGACACGAGTGGCGAAGAGATATATTCGTTTTTAATGATAGGTCAATCAAATATGGCTGGTCGTGGCGAACTTAGTAGCGAAACTCAAATAGAAAACCCTAATTGCTATATGTTCAGGATGGGTAGGTGGCAAAAAATGAGCGAGCCTATAAACCCTGATAGACCGTTATTTGGAATAAAATTTCCGTCGGGCGCGTGCTTAGCAACTTCGTTTGCTGACTCTATTGCTAACGATTTAGGCGTTAAAGTTGGACTTGTTCCTTGCGCTGACGGTGGCACGGGGATTGACGCGTGGGAAAAAGGTAGCGTATTATACGAATATACCGTTATGATGACGCGTCTTGCAATGCGTTCGTCAAAAGTTATAGGCATTATTTGGCATCAAGGCGAAACGGATTGCTATGGAAATGAAAGAGCCGTAGCGCATAAACAAAAATTTATAACTATGATAACTAGCCTTAAAAAAGATTTAGGTTTAGAAAACGTACCCGTAATAATCGGCGAGCTTGCATACGATTACAAGCGTGATTTTGGTGAAAACCCTAAAATTATCAACAAACAGTATCACGAAATAGCAAATGAATATGAAAATTTTGCCGTTGTTTCGGCAAAAGGGCTTAAACTAAAAGATGATGGTCTTCATTTTAACTTAAAATCACTTAGAGAATTTGGCGTTAGGTATTATAAAGAATATAAAAAAATGATTAAAAAGGATTAAATATGAAATCGATTGAAAAAGCAGTAGGTAAATATAGGCAACTAATTTTAGATGCTGAAAGGCAAATTTGGTCTACGCCAGAAACGGGTTTTAGAGAATTTGAAACTTCAAAATATCTTGAAACCCAAATGGAAAAGTTAGGCTATAACCTTGTTAAAGCGGGCAATATCCCAGGTTTTTACACGGTTATTGATACGGGAAGAGAAGGACCTGAGGTTTTAGCCCTTGCTGAAATGGACTCTGTTATTTGTAGCGCTCACCCAGAGTGCGATAAAGAAACGGGTGCTGTTCACGCTTGTGGGCATAACGCTCAGTCGGCAACACTTCTTGGCGTTGCAGGTATACTTAAAGAGCCTGGCGTGTTAGACGGTATGTCGGGCAGAATAAGGCTTTGTTTTGTTCCTGCGGAAGAATTGTTAGAAATCGAATACCGTATGGAACTTAAAAAGAAAGGCGTTATTAAATATTTTGGTGGAAAGTCTGAGTTTTTAAGTCGCGGATTATTTGACGGTGTTGATATGGCGTTTATGGTGCACACGGGCTTAAAGTATCAAGTTTCACGTGGGGCAGTAGGCGCTCTTTCAAAGCAAGTTATATATAAAGGTAAATCTGCGCACGCTGGTGGCGGACCTGCAAACGGAATTAACGCGTTATACGCTGCAACGTGCGGTATTAACGCTGTAAACGCTATAAGAGAAACGTTTGAAGAAGAAGATATAATTAGAGTTCACCCCATAATTACTCACGGTGGCGATATGGTAAACGCAATACCCCACGAAGTAAAAATTGAAAGTTACGTAAGGGGCAGAACTTTTGATGCAATCGCAAAACAAAACAAAAAGGTTAACCGTGCGTTTATAGGCTCGGCGCTTTCGCTTGGCGCTAACGTTGAAATTATTGATAGCACTGCTTACGCGCCACTTAATAACGATTTAGGTATGATGGAAGTAGCAAGAGATGCGGCTCAAATAGCAATTCCAGAAGAAGATTTTAAATTTAACGCTAACGACATAGGTAGCGGTTCAACCGATATGGGCGACTTATCGTCAATAATGCCCGTAGTTCACCCTGGTTGTGGCGGTAGAATAGGCACGGGGCACGGTGCAGATTATTACGTTACCGACCCTGAAAGAGCGTGCGTAAAGAACGCTAAATGGCAAGTAACTATGCTTAAACTTCTACTTGAAAACAGCGCTGAAAGGGCGAAAACTATACTTAAAAACTTTACGCCTATCTTTAAGTCAAAAGAAGAATTCCTTGCTATGCAAGATAGTTTATGTTGCAGTGGTAATAGAATTGAATACCTTGAAGATGGAAACGCCAAAATTAAACTTTAACTAAGGATATTTTCATAATGATATCAACGTTTCATAACCACACGACTTATTGTGACGGAAAAAATACCGCGCGTGAAATGGTAGAAACAGCCCTTAAAAACGGCTGTAAATCAATAGGCATTTCTTCGCACGGATACACGCCTTTCGATACGAGATATTGTATTAAAAATGAAAGTGCGTATATTAGCGAAATAAACGACCTAAAAAAAGAATTTTGTGGTAAAATAGACGTGTATTTAGGCGTTGAAGAAGACGCTTTTTCGCCAGTTAATAGACGGCTCTACGACTACGTTATAGGTTCTTCGCACTATTTTTACGCTGACGGTAAGTATTTGTCAATCGACACGTCGAAAGAAGGTTTTGAAGATTGTTTACGTTATTTTAATAACGACGTAGGCTTAATGGCGGAAGATTATTATAGTAGGTTTTGCGATTATATTAAAAATAGAAAGCCCGATATTATAGGGCATTTTGACTTAATTACTAAATACGATAAAGCGGAAGATAGAATTTTAAGTGATAAAAACTACAACAAAATTGCCGAGCGTTACTTAAATTCTATTTTTGGTTTAGACTGTATTTTTGAAGTAAACGTAGGCGCAATCGTTCGCGGGCATAGAAATTCGCCGTATCCTTATTTTAATTTACTGCATAAAATAAAAGAGGCGGACGGTAAAATTATTTTATCACTTGATTGTCACAATAAAGACTTTTTAGGTTACGATTTAACGGAAACTATTTATCTTCTTAAAAACATAGGATTTACTTCTGCCTACACGCTTAAAAAAGGTCGGTTTATTAAAGAGAATTTATGAAACCTATTATAGGCTTATTCGTTTCGGTAGACAATGAAAAAAACACCACGGCAACAAATTCGTACGCTGACGCTGTAACTTGCTTTGGTGGAATTGCGATAGTGTTGCCGTATACTAATTCTAAAAGCGTAATAAACTCGTATGCAAAACTTTGCAACGGGTTTATTTTTTGCGGTGGTAACGACGTTGAGCCTTCAAGATACGGCGAAGAAATTATAAACGATACCGTAAAAACTGAAATTTATCGCGACGAGTTTGAGTTTACTGCGCTTGACGTTATTTTACCAACTAATAAACCGATTATAGGTATTTGTAGGGGGTGTCAAATAATAAACGTTGCGCTAAAAGGAAGTTTGTATCAAGATATAAAAACTCAAATTAAAACGGAAATTTTTCATAGCCAAAAAGAGAGTAAAAACGAATATTCTCATTACGTAAACGCTATAAAAAACACACCGCTATACGATATGATAAGCGAAAATGAAAAATTTTTAGGCAACAGTTTTCATCATCAAGCGATTAAAAAACTTGGCAATAATCTTAAAGTTATGGCGGTTGCCGACGACGGTTTAATAGAGGGTGCGTATTTTGATGGAGATAGGTATTTAATGCTTTATCAATGGCACCCCGAAAGGCTTTTTTATAAAGATAAACTTAGCGCTCAAATATTTCAAAATTTTATTAGCGCTTGTAAAAAATATAGGTAAAAACATTAGATAAAACGCAACGAAAACCGTTGCGTTATTTATTTATAAATAATTTATTAAAATTGTTGATTTTGTGAAAAAGGTGTGATATACTTAAAAAGTTCAAGGAACTTGTACTTTTGTAACCGTTTTAATTTATTTTAACGGTTTAGCACCTTGATTAACTTGGATAATTATTTTTTTGGAGGATTTTATGGTAAAAAAGATTATCGTTCTTGCAATTTCCATAGTGTTTGCCGTAGGTTCGTTAGTTTCATATAACGTAGTTAACGATAAAACTGTTGAATTCGGCGCAGGCACTGGCGTTTCAAGAACTATTAGTAGCGTAAGTGAACTTTCTGACGTGTTGTCGAAAATTCCTTCGTTTGAAGAGTATTCTGAAAATGCAAACATTTCAGATGCGGAAGGCAGAGGTGAATTCTCTGGCGTGACTGTAATTGAAACCGGCTACTCAGACGTTTACAATAGTTACAGAACAAGTGTTAGAGTTCCTAATCAAGATGAAGAAAATGAAACTCTTTACAAAAGCCGTAATCAATCGGTTAGAAATCACAAACTTCAAATGAGTTTTGCTCCTAACGCAGTATATTATCACTCAATCGGTGCTATGTGGACTGCTACTGAATACTATTTATACTACGAAGAGCAAGAAACTGATAGTTTCTATGAAGATGATTTTTCCGTTGCTTACAGAAGTAAAACTGATTACGACGTTGAAATTTATCACGCAAACGATAAAACTATGTTCAAAATCAACTCTTACGTTACCGTTGAACAGCGCGCTACAAGATATGAACAAAACAGATTAGTATACACTAATTACACGCCTGAAACTGACGATGACGAACCTGATGCTGATGAACAATTTATGACAACCCTTGGCGATAAAATGCTCCAAGTTAGAGAAGATAGTTTTGGCACTTGGATTGAATATCCTCGCGCAGTTGAAGGTGAGGGTGAACCTACCGAGCCGGAAGACCCGTTTGAAGGCATTGAGGACATGACCGAAGAGCAACAAATGGAAGTTTTCATTAACGCAATGGTTCAAGAATTTGCTTACCAACTTACCGCTGTTGCATATCAAGACCTTGAAACCGTTCAACAAGCGCATACTAAAAACAAAGAATACCTTGGTGGACTTGCAGCGTACATAACTTCTCACGCAAGTGATAGCAAGTATTTCAAGAGAAGTGGTGATACTTACGAACTTAAAGGACCTGAATACGTTCAAGAAGTGCGCGACCCAGAAACTAACGAAATTATCGAAGAAGGTTATACTGATTACACCGTTCCATCTTCATACTTAGCTGATGTTGCAGGTATTACTGCTTACAACGCAAGTGGTTGCGGTTACAATGCTGAGTTAGACTTTACTATCGGTTCTGATTTAGTTTCAATCAATCAAAAAGTAAACACTTGGACTAAAGGCGAAAGTAATTTATACGAAACTAACACTGTAATTATGAACATCGATAACACAGTTGTTAATCTTTCTAAGAACGCTAAAACTAAAACTCTTGACGAAGTTTACGTTCAACCGTTCACTACGGCTATTAGAGATTTAGTTACTCAAATGGTGCAATCTCAACAAGGAGGTAACGAATAATTATGGCTAAGAAACAAAAAGTTTTAGTTAAAGGTTTTGGTTTAATAAGTTTCGTTATCGCAGTTGCATTATTCGTACTTTTCAATTTTGCAAGCGGTTTATTATCTGCTGAGGGCAACGAAGTATTTGGTTTCTCCTTCGCTCTTTTAAAAGAAATTGCTGAAACTCCTGAAATAGTTGAAGTTATGTTCGATTCGGATAGCATGGGTCCCCACGTTATTTTCGGGTTTATGTTCATTTTTTTAGAATTGATACTCGTTATTATTCTTGCGTTTAAGACTATATTCTTATTCTTTGGTATACTTGGTTTTATCGGCAAAAAGGACGCGCAAGTAGTTGCTAAAAAACTTGCTAAATATACAAAGAGCGCGCTTAGTGGCGTTGCTACCGTAATTTTCGGTTTACTTATATTTGCATGTGACGATGGCGTTTTAAGTGAAGATTTCGGCACGCTTACTCTTTACGCAGGTATCGCGTTTGGTGTAATGTACGTTCTCGTAAGATTTTATAGATGGTTTATTGCGTCTAAACGTCCTATTCTTGACTGCGTGTTTGACGTTGTTAAAGACCTTGTATTTGTCGGCGCACTTGCCATTTTATTTTCGTTTGTTAACGTTGGTTTCTTTGCGGACTTCAAGTTAATTCAAACTTACTTCTACGTTGACGTAGTTGAAGGCGTAATGCAAAACCAAATGATTGCAACTCTTATGGCGATGTGTGTTTCGGTATTCCAATTCTTCATTATCACAAGCATTATGAGAAAAACTTTAAGACTTTTACCGTTCAACAACTACAAAAGGTCGGCTTACGGTAAACTTAAAGGCGGTTTCATTGCATACTTTGTAATTACAGTAATTATGAGTATTCTTGCTCTTGTTATGGGCGATATTATCGCAGGTACGTTTGATACTGCTAATATCCTTTCGTTAGTACTTGACCTTATCGTTATGGTATTACCTCAACTTCTTGCTATGGTTGCAGTATGCGTTGCATGCTTAATAGAAGAACAAGACAACAAGTTTGCTTATCCGCTTTCAACCGTTGCTAAACTTCAAGCAAAAGAATTAGAAGAACAAGCACAACAAGCAGAATCTGCTGAATAAAATTTAATTAGTTATTAATTTATAAATGCACCCCGAAAGTTAACGCTTTTGGCGGTGCATTTTTTTATAAATGAAATTAAATAAAGTTAGTTTTTTAACTAATTTACCTTTTTATTGTTGCGTTAGGTTGTTTTTATATGTTAAAATATAAAAAAGGAGTTAGTTTTATGATAAACGTTGGTATTTACGGTTACGGTAATTTAGGTAAGGGCGTTGAGTGCGCTATTCGTCAAAACGACGATTTTTCTCTCGTTGGCATTTTTACAAGGCGCAGTCCTGAGAGTGTAAAAACGCTTTTTAATACACCCGTTTATAGCGCGAGTGACGTTCTTAGTTTTAAGGATAAAATTGACGTATTGATTATCTGCGGTGGCTCGGCTACCGATTTACCTGAGCAAACACCTATGCTTTCTCAATACTTTAACGTGGTTGACAGTTTTGATACTCACGCTAAAATTCCAACTCACTTTAATAACGTTAACGACGTTTGCGTTAAAAACGGTAAAACTTCGCTTATTTCTTCGGGGTGGGACCCCGGTCTTTTCTCGCTTAACCGCGTATACGCCTCCTCAGTGCTTGCCAATAGCAAGTTTTACACCTTTTGGGGTAAAGGCGTTAGCCAAGGCCATTCGGACGCTATAAGGCGAATTAAAGGGGTTAAGGACGCTAAGCAATACACAATTCCCGTAGAAAATTCGCTTGAACTTGTTAGAAGTGGCGTTGCGCCTGAACTTTCAACTCGCCAAAAACACACGCGCGAGTGTTTCGTTGTGGTTGAGGACGGGGTTGATAAAAACAAAATTGAAAACGAAATTAAAAATATGCCTAATTATTTTGCCGACTACGATACTACCGTTCATTTTATTTCGCAAGCCGAACTCAATGAAAAACACGCGGGTATTCCGCACGGTGGCTTTGTAATTTGTACGGGTAAAACGGGCGTAAACGGTAATAACAATCACGTTATTGAATACTCGCTTAAACTTGATAGCAACCCTGAATTTACCGCGTCTGTTTTAGTTTGTTACGCACGCGCCGTTTACAAAATGAATAAAAAGGGTGATTTTGGTTGTAAAACGGTTTTTGACGTTCCGCCCGCATACTTATCTAAACTATCAAATGAAGAACTTAGAAAAACTTTATTATAATTAAAAACGCTTCGTCAGTTGACGAAGCGTTATTTTTATATTTCATTTTTAACAAGGTCTTCAAAACTTTCGCGTTTTACGATAATTCTATCTTTTCCGTTTTCAATGGCAACGATAGGTGGGCGTGGTATACGGTTGTAATTAGACGCCATTGCGTAGTTATACGCGCCCGTAACTAAAACGGCAAGTTTATCACCGCGCGCTGGTTTACTAATTTCAACGTTTTCTTGAATTAAATCACCGCTTTCGCAACATCTACCTGCAATCGTAACGGTAACGTCGGGCGAAGCGTTTGCTTTGCTTGCGTTTATAACGGTGTATGAAGAGCCGTAAAGAGTGTAGCGCGGATTGTCCGTCATACCACCGTCGATTGAAACGTAACTTTTATATCCGTCAATCGTTTTGAAACTACCAACGGTGTATATGGTTAAGCCGCTATCTGCAACGATACTTCTACCGGGTTCTAAAATTACGCTGGGTTTTGTAAGGTTTAATTTTTCGCACGTTTCATTAAAAACTTCACTTACTTCTTTGATGTTTTTGCAAACGTCAATACAAGGGTCGCTTTCAACGTACCTAACGCCGTAGCCACCGCCTAAGTTGAGAATTTCGGTAGTGTAGCCGAAAAGCATTTTAACGTCACGAATAAACGTGAGCATAATTTTTGTTGCTTGAATAAATGCGGAACTGTCAAAACATTGAGAACCTACGTGGCAATGAAAACCGCAAAGTTTAACGTTTTTAAGTTTTAGTGCTTTATCAGTAATTTCAAACGCTTGCCCCGTTTCAATCGCCGTGCCAAACTTACTATCAACTTGCCCAGTCGTAATTTTTGCATGTGTATGGGGGTCGATACCAGGTGTAATTCTTATTAAGATATTTTGAACTTTTTGATAGTTGCCTGCTTGGCGGTCAATTTCTATAAGTTCTTGGGCGTTGTCAACCACGAAATAGCCAACGCCGTTTTTAATTGCAAACTCTATATCAAAGTCAGTTTTGTTGTTTCCGTGAAATAAAGCCTTTTCAAGCGGAAAATCGGCGTTTTTAGCGGTAAATATCTCACCTGACGAAACAACGTCAATCCCGATACCTTCCGCCTTTGCTATGCGGTAAATTTCCGTTATGGAAAGTGCTTTTGACGCGTAGCACGGAAAACTTGAACTGCCGAAATACTTTTCAATCGCGTCTTTATATAGGCGCATTTTTTGGCGTGTTTTATCAACGTCAAAAAGCATTAACGGCGTACCGTATTTGTTTGAAAGTTCAACCGTATCAAGCCCTTGAAAAGTTAAATGCCCTTTTTCGTTTACGGCTAAGTTGTCGTGTAACATAATTACTCCAAATTTTATTTCATTAATGACTTCATATCGTAAAGCCCAGCAGGTTTACCTATTAAAAATTCAGCAGCGGTTAACGCACCGTTAGCAAACAAAGCGCGTGCGTGCGCCTCGTGTCGAATAGTTAACGTTTCGTTGCCGGTGTTTATCATAACTTCGTGTATGCCAACTACGTTGCCCATACGAATAGATTGTATACCTATTTCGTTTTGTTCGCGCTTACAAAGACCGTTACGACCACACTTGATTTCAAGTTCGGGTTTCACGCTTTTAATTTCATTTGCGAGCATAAGCGCAGTTCCACTTGGCGCGTCAACCTTTCTATTGTGGTGGGTTTCTATAATTTCGATATCACCGTCGATATAAGAAACGGCGTCTTTAACGAGTTTTGCGGTAACTGCAACTCCTAACGAGTAGTTAGCGGTAAAAAATACCGGTATTTTTTTAGACGCTTCAATTATAAACGCCCTTTCTTCGTCGGTATGGCCGGTAGTTGCAATAACGCACGGTAAATTTTTATCTATTGCGTCTTCTAAAAGGGTTTTAGTAGCGGTGTGGAAAGAAAAATCAACTAAAACGTCACCTTGAACGGGGCAGTCTTTAAGTGAACTGTAAACACCGTCGCCTGCGATATCGATTTTTGCAACGCAGGTGGCGTTTTTATAACCCTTTTCACAAAGCGCGTTAACTTCACGGCCCATAAAACCGCTTGCGCCACTAATTATAACTTTCATTAAATTATACCTTCCTTGCGCATAATTTCAACAAGTTTTGCCTCTTTTTGTTCGTCCATTGACGTAAGTGGCATTCTTAAAACGTTTTCGCCAAAGCCCATGTGCGACATTGCCGCTTTAACGGGGATAGGGTTAACCTCGCTAAACAAAGCGGAAATAAGGTCGTGATACTTAATTTGAAGTTCAGCACTTTCTTTAACTTTGCCTTCAAGGTAATATTTAGCCATAAGCGAAGTTTCTTTGGGAATAACGTTAGAAAGAACTGATATACAGCCCTTGCCACCAAGCGACATAATGGGAACGATTTGGTCGTCGTTACCCGAATAAACGTCAAGTTTATCGCCAACAAGCGCAAAAGTTTCAAGTATTTTAGAAATATTGCCGTTTGCCTCTTTAATA
>JAZLBK010000042.1:0-17701 GCA_045613665.1 Christensenellaceae bacterium
AAAGTTATCAATAATTCTTGCTACCTTGCTGTCTATTATGAGTTTAGCAGGTTGCAGAATTGTTGCAAATACCGACAATAGCCAAACTACCGTTGAAACGTATAGCGTTAATATCAACACGCAATCGGCAACCGAAAATCAATATTCTTCACTCGTTGAGATGCTTGATGCGGTGAGACCGTCAGTCGTTGAAATTTACGTATCAAGTAGTACGGCTGTTGGTACGGGCGCTGGTAGTGGTATAATCATTTCAAAACAAGAAATGGACGGTGGCACGCCTAATAACGTTAGCGACGATTATTTTAATTATTTCATTTTAACTTGTCATCACGTTATTGATGGAACTGATTCTATCGTAGTTAAGGATATTGACGGTAATCAATTTAACGTTGGCTTAATAGGTGGGGACCCTGCGTCTGATATTGCCGTATTAAAACTTTCCGTTGCTAACAGCGTAAAATCAAATTTTGCGGTTGCAACTATAAGAGATATAGCGAGTGAAACCGCACCCTTAAAAGTTGGGGAAGACGTTGTTGCAATAGGTAACCCACTTGGAACTTTGGGTGGCACCGTTACAAAAGGTATAATTTCCGCAGTAAGTAGAACTGTTAACGTTGAAGGGCAAAAAATGGAACTTTTACAAACCGACTGTTCCATAAACGGCGGTAATTCTGGCGGTGGGCTTTTCGATATTCAAGGAAGATTAGTCGGTGTGGTAAACGCAGGTTATACGGGGCTACAAGGTCTTAACTTTGCAATTCCGGTAGACGACGCGACTAAAATAGCAGAAAGTTTAGTTGGAACTTATTTCTATAAAAACCCATTAAACTACAACTATGGTTACGTTGAAGGTAGAGTTAGAGTTAACGCTGAAAACGCTTACGCTCTTTCGTTCGGTTACGATATAGCCTTTGGTGATTATTCTACTAATATGTTTAATTACTACACCTACGTTATGGAAGTAAAACAAGGTAGCGTGTACGCGAAAGCAGGTTTTAGGGCTGGCGACTACGTTACGGCTGTAAGTTTTAACGGCGAAAAGCGTGCGGTGTCGGGTTCGGCGTCATCACAGTTAGTTTCTTATCTTAATAGTTTAACTCTTAAAATAGGCGACCAAATAATCTTTACCGTCGTTAGAAGTGGCGTTCAATCCACTTTAACGGTAACTTATAAACAGTTTATATACGGCGATACGGGTTGCACCAAACCTGCTGAATAAAAAATAAGAGATAACCGAAATCGGTTATCTCTTTTATATTACTTATCAAACTTAAAGTCTTGCCATTTACCGCCGTTTATCCTATGGAATTCTTCGGTTAATAAAAGAATTTTCTCAACGCAAGGCGTTTCGGGATAAAACTCGTAAAACTTGCCTTTGTAAAAGGTGTAAAACCTTGAAACGTCAGTACACATGCCGTAGGTTGGAAGTTCGAGCGAAGAAAGGTGGAAAGTTAAAGGTTTTTTAGCGTTTATGCCGATAAAGGTAAGCCCCGTTTTATCAATGGTTACTTCGCCTTCACCCGTAATTTCAGCCGTTTTGTAATTTTTTAGTAGTTTTTTATCGGGTAAAGTTCCAAGTTTTACCTTTGCGGTAAAAGAATAATCTTCTTTTCTTACGTCGTTTTTTATAACTTCGCGTTGCATATTAAACCAGTCGCTTTGCGTTGGTGGTATTACTGAGTTTTCGTCAAGCGGGGTTAGGGCGTAGGTATCGTCAACCGTTGCGCCGTTAGCACACTCGGTACACCAAATAGCGTTGCCTTTGCTTACCATAGAGTGTTGGTTGTTACATTTTGGGCACCAAAACAAAACGTTTGATAAGCCTTCGGCAGATTTACCGCCCGTTTTATAGGTGTTTTTGTAAATTTTATTCCATTTATAATCGTCGTGATACAGTTTTTTGTTTATGATATCTTCAATTTCTTCGGGTGAAAGTTTTTCTATATCTTCACTTGAAAACATTTTATCAATCACTACTTCAACTCTGCCGGGGTGTTCGTTGTTAGTGTATTTAGGAAAGGACAAATAACCGCCTTTTATAACCGAGTAATAAACGGGGATTTTGAAGTGTTTAATAAACTTGCCGGTGCCTATTGCAACGGGTTGGTTCATGCCTGCAATAGAGTTCATACCTTCTGGGAAAATTAAGATATTGCCACCGTTTTTGATAACTCTTGAAACTTCTTTAAGGGTGTAGATATCGGGCGTGAAATTCTTTTTAGGAATTACTTGTAAAAGATTAAAAACGCCCCTTAAATGCGAGCGGTAAAATTCGTTGTATCCCGCAACGAAGTTGTAGGTGTTAGGAAGTAGCGGAACGCCTGTAAAAATATAGTCGTTTCTTGATGCGTGATTACTTATAAATATATGCGAGCCCTTTTCGTTTCTTGGGTCTTGTTTATACGTAACCTTTACGCCGTATTTTTTCATAAACAACAATTTCCAAACGTTGCCTAAAAAGTTGTATATGAACTTGGGTGGGTTTTTAATTTTTCTTAAATATAAAATCTCTTCGTTCGTAAGAGTTTTTTTGTTTTTTTTCATAAGTTTCTCCGCTTATATAGTTATAAAATTAGTGTATCATAATAAAAGGGTTAAGTCAATAACGGCAATAAAATATTAAGATAAATTAAGAAAAGTATCAACTTTTAACTCTGTTGCATATAATTAGAGTGAAAAGGTTAATAAGGAGGTTAATATGTCTTTTTATTGTAACTGTCCTACGGACAGATGCCCAGGTCGAATAAGCGGAAATCCGCTAAACGGACTTTGTGATAAAGTTTGCGTTCAAGTAAAAAAAGTTTTTGATGCGTGCATGCGCCAAGCCCAAGAAGATAACGTTATAGTAACTTTACAAAGCGTAACGCCCGCTAATCCTACATATCCGCTAACTTTTGTAAGCGCAAGAAGTATAAATACCGTTGCTACCGTTACTAGTTTGCAAGTTGACCCACTACCAGATAGGCAAAATTGCAGTAGAGTTCAAATAACTTATACCGTTCCCGTTGAAGTAGTGTATACCGACGCTAACGGCATAGAAGGTAAAGGCGTTGCTAATATCAGTTTGTCGCAAGACGTAATTTTATTCGTTCCAGCGCCGTCGATTATGCCGTACGAAGTTGAGGCAATAGTTTCGGTTGTATCGCCTGAGGGAACTTACGTTTCAGGCAATACTTTTAACGTAACTTTCTGCACGACGAGTATAATTAAGATAGTTATGACGGTTGAACTTTTAATTCCTGCGTACGGGTATGCAAATATTCCGCCGTGTCAAGAATACACGCAAGAAGTTTGTTCGGGATTTTTCGAGTTGCCGTTATTCCCAAACTCAGACGGAACGCTATAAATATTAAAACTTAATAAGTTAAAAGCGTGTTTTACATTATTCACGCTTTTTTTACTTGTAAAAAAATATATGAAAACGCTTGCGCTTAAAAAAACATAGTGCTATAATTATACGCAATATGAAAGTTTACGCAATTTCCGACCTTCATTTATCGCTTTTAGGCGAAAAACCTATGGATATTTTTGGCGATAAGTGGGACGGATACCTTGAAAAAATTAAAGCCGACTGGCAAGAAAAGGTGACCGACGACGACGTTGTTTTAATAGCGGGCGATATAAGTTGGGCTATGAAACTTGACGGTGCGCTTAACGACTTTTCCTTTTTCGACGGGCTTAGGGGTAAAAAAATTATAATTCGCGGAAATCACGATTACTGGTGGCAAGGCATAACTAAAATTCGTGAGGCATTGCCGTCTAACTTTTACGCCCTTCAAAACGATAGCGTTAGAATAGGCAACGTGGTCTTTTGCGGTTCAAGGGGTTGGGCAGTAGAAGGCTCGCCTGATTTTGACGAGCACGACCGCCATATCTACGAAAGAGAGGCGGAACGCTTTAAGTTGGCGCTAAGTTCGGCAAAAAAAATTATGCAAGACGGGGACGGGCTTATTTGCCTTATACACTATCCGCCGTTTAACGTAAGAAAAGAAAGTTCGCTGTTTACTAAACTTTTTGAAAGTTATGGTGTTTGTAAGGTTGTGTACGGGCACTTGCACGGTAAAGGCGTAGTTCCCTATCGCAATTTGTCTATTAACGGAGTGGAGTATATTCTTTCTTCGTGTGATTTAGTCGACAATAAACTTGTGGAGGTTCTATAAATGAAAAGTAAAATTAAAAAGATTTGTAACCGTTGGTTTATAACTGCCTTTTCTGGTATGGCACAAGGTCTTTTCTGCACGCTTATTGCAGGAACTATTCTCGCTCAAATAGCAGGATGGATTGGCGATAATTACGTGGGAAACACCTTAAAGTTTATTTCAAGCATTGCTAAAACGTTAATGGGTGCCGGAATAGGCGTTGGCATAGCGTATGCGTTAACTAAAAATAAACTTTTAATTTTTTCGTCAGCCGTTGCAGGTTTCGTTGGCGCGTGGGCGGATAAACTTATAGTTGGCGGTAGCGGTTTAGCAACCGTAACTATGGGGCTCCCTGGAAACCCCGTTGGCGCGTATATTGCAACTATGATGGTTGTTGAAATCGTTTCTCTTTACGCTGGAAAAACTAAACTTGACATAATTTTAGTTCCACTTGGAACTATGCTTATATCCTTTGCGGGCGTATTTGCATCTTATCCGTTTATATGGCTTATCATTAAACTTGGCGATTTAATTGCTATTGCAACTAACGCAAATCCGTTTATAATGGGTATCGTAATCGCGGTTATTATGGGCGTACTTTTAACTATGCCTACGTCGTCCGCTGCTATTTGGGTTGCAGTTGCAAGCAACGTTTCACTTGGAAATCAATCGGCTATGCTTATAGCAGGTGGCGCTGCAACCGTTGGTTGCGCTTGCCATATGGTAGGTTTTGCCGTTGCAAGTTATCGTGAAAACGGAGTCTCCGGTCTTATTTCGCAAGGTTTAGGAACGAGTATGTTGCAAATTCCCAACATTATGAAAAAACCGATTATAATGGTGCCCATGATAATTTCTTCTGCAATTTGCGGTCCTTTATCTACCTGCCTTTTCAAACTTAAATGCGGTGCGTCGGGCGGTGGTATGGGCACGAGTGGGCTCGTTGGCGTGTTCGACCTTTTAGCAAACACCCAAGGCGCGTTTTCTATTATAGGCATTTTCGTACTTATGTTTATTCTTCCTATAATACTTAACGTTGTTATTTCCGAGTTTATGCGCAATAAAAAGTGGATAAACTTAGGCGATATGAAACTTGACGATTAAAATCATAAAAGCAAAAAACTTCTCATATTTTATATGGGGAGTTTTTTTATGGAAAATTTACATTTAATAACAGTTGAAAGCAAACGCCGTGTTACCGTTACCGAAGCAAAAGAAGTTCTTGCTTTTTCCGATAAGGAAATCCGCTTAAAACTCAAAGACGGCAGTTTTCTTAACGTGTACGGCGAAAGCCTAAAAATTACCGCGTTTGACGACGTTAGCGGTGTATTTAGCGCGTCGGGAAACGTTTTTGGAACGAAATATAAACAAGGCGTTAACAATATTATTAAAAAGGTGTTTAGATGACGTTTATTTCCCTTGACCAACCGCGCGTGTTTTTGGCTTGTGTTTTTATAGGTATAATATGCGGTGTGAGTTATCTTCCGTTTTATACGGTTTTACTTTTTATAAAAAATAAAATTATAAAGCAGGTTGTAAAGGGGTTATGGTTGGGGTTAAGTTCGCTTATATTTATAGCCGTGAATTTAATATACGAATTTCCTAACTTTCGCGCCTATATGGTGGTAGGGGTTGGGGTAGGAATTTATCTTTATAAATTAAGTTTTCATAAAGTATTTGCAATTTTATTAAACAAGGTATATAATAGAATAAATAAACTTATTAAAAAATTAAAGGTAAGTAATGAACGAAGAAAAGAAAAGGCGGGTATTCTCGGCGTGTCTGTCGGGGCTAATAATGTTAACCACGATATTAGTGGCAATATTAACATATCAACTCGTAGGAATATTCACTCGAAAAAACAAAATAGCCGAACTTGACGCGGAAATAAAATGCCTTCAAGAGCAAATTAAAAACACTGAAGACGAGATTGCATCTTGGGAATTAGAGTGGAAAATTATCGACCGAGCAAGAGAACTTGGAATGTATTTTGAAGATGAAGAATAAAGTCGTTTACCCCGTAGCAGTTATCGATATAGGCAGTAATTCCGTAAGGCTTATGACTGTTTTAGGGGATAAAAAGCAAAAATATATTATAACTACGCGCCTTGCCGAAGGTAAGGTAGAAAACCGTTTGGCAAACGCTTCTATTTTAAGAACTGTTAACGCAGTGTCGCTTTTGTTTGAAAAAGCGGTGAAAGAAGGTTGTAATTCGGTTTTTATTTTTGCAACCGCAGCGGTTAGAAATTCTAAAAACGCACAAGATTTGACTTCTGCCGTCAAAAAAGCAACGGGCGTTGAGGTTGACGTTGTTTCTGGCGAACTCGAAGCAAACCTTGCCCTTTACGGCGCGCTTAAAAAGGGTGACGGTGGCGTAATCGATATAGGTGGCGCAAGTACAGAAGTTGCCTATTTAGAGGATGGACAAACTATTTACGCAGTCAGCCACGACGTAGGCGCTGTAAGTTTATACGGTTTGTTTGGTAGAGAGCGCGCTGAAATTAAAAATTATCTACCAACTAAAATTAAAGCCGTAAGGCGCAAATTTAACGGCGAATTTTACGCCATAGGCGGAACGGTTACGGCACTTGCGTCGGTTGACCTTGGGCTTAAAGAGTACGTTCCCGAAAAAATACACGGGCATATTCTTTACGTTGATAAAATAAAAGAATTAGCGGATAGGCTTTTTTCGTTACCCGTTGAAGAAATTGCGTTGCAATATCCCACGGCAAAGTCCAGGGCGGACGTTATTAGTGGCGGTGTTGAAATTCTAATTTCAGTTTTAGTTAGTTACGGCATACAAAAGGTAATAGTCAGCGAAAGCGATAATTTAGAAGGCTACTTGGAGTACGTATTAAAAAATGAAAAAAAACACGATTAAACATATAATAAACGGCTTAACCGCCTGCTTGTGCGTGGTTACGTTCGCATACTTAGCGGTAAATTTACTTTCTTTATATAAAAGTGACGCCGTAAAAATAATTTTAAGCGTAATTTTGGGAGCAATATTGACCTTGATACTCAATTCGGTTATTCACGAATTTGGGCATATCATATCTGGGTTAATTTGCGGTCTAAAAGTCAATTCCGTTCAATTTTTGTGCTTGTTTATAGGAAAAATTAAAGGAAAAATTAAAATAAAATATAAAAGTTCGGGTGGGGAACTCGGCGTAACCGAACTGATACCTAAGTCGAGCGAAAAGGTTTTAGAAAAGTACGTTTTATCGGCGTTTTTTGGAATATTTGCCACCTTCCTTTTTTTAGTGGCTCAAATTTTAATTACTTCTTTTTCAAAAAGTTTAATAGTTTACGCTGGGCTTGGTATAACCTTTCCTATAACAGCGTACGTATTTTTAATTAACCTATTTCCAATTTTTGAAAATAACGACGGGCACTTAATTTACACCTATTTAGCAGGTGGCGAAAATAAAAAAGTTTGTGAAAATTACTATGGTGCAATAGCCTTGCTTTATAGTGGTGTAGAGCCTTGTGAAATCGAGCCGTCGCTACTGATTGACTACAAGGTGGAAAGCGAGTATTCAATCGGTATAAGATATCTACGATATCTTGCCTATATAAAAAGTGATGAAGAAAGGGCTATTTTAGAACTTAGAAAAATAAGTGACTTATCTAAGTTTTACTCGATTAGAGAAGAGGTGTTTGAAGAGTTGTTTTTCTCTGCGCTTACGATAGGTGACGATAAGTTTATTAAGTCTAACGAGCAGTACGCAACTACGATTTTTTCTAAGGAAGAACGCCCCCAAAGTTTTAGAACGCACGCAGTTTACCGTATTAAAAACGGCGAAACTGAGTGGGCTAAACTTATTTTAAGTAGTGGAATAGAGTTTTGTAAAACCTACGCCGTTAAAGGCATAGCAAAAACCGAAAAAAAATATATGGAAATTATACTAAACAACTTATAAAAACGGGCTGAAACGCCCGTTTTTTTATTGTTCATCATTAAAAACTAAAAAAGTTTAAAATTTTACGCTTGTTTTTTATAAAAAAACAAAAAAACTCTTTTCTTTTACGCGCGCGTATGTTATAATATACTAAAATATAGTATTTACTATATTACTTCAATTACCACGCAATTTACCGTTGCGAAGTAGGAGGTTATAATGAATTTAGATAATAAAGTTCAAAACGATTACGGCGCCGACCAGATTAGAGAGTGTAAGGGTTTAGAGCATATCCGTTTAAGACCGGGTATGTATATAAGAAATACTGACGCTTACGGTCTTCACCATTTAGTTAAAGAGACGGTGGACAACTCTATTGACGAGGCTTTGGCAGGTTATTGTAACACGATAACCGTAACTATCCATAAAGACGGGTCTTGTTCAATTCGCGATAACGGTAGAGGTATTCCAACCGGTATGCGTGAAGAAGGTATTTCTACCGTTGAACTCGTTATGACGCACCCTAACGCAGGCGGTAAGTTTGGTGACGGTGGTTATGAAATTTCATCAGGGCTTCACGGTGTAGGCTTAAAAGCGGTTAACGCCCTTTCCGAATACGCAAGTGTTGACGTTTATCAAAAGGGTAAGCATTTCCGCCAAGAATACAAAATAGGCGTTCCACAAACCGAACTTATGGTTCTTGAAGATACTGACGAAACGGGAACTTGCGTAACCTTTAAGCCAGACGCGACTATTTTCTCGACGGTAGACTTTTCTTATGAAACTATTAAAAGTATGCTACGCGACTTTGCCTTCTTAAATACGGGCGTAAAACTCGTGTTAGAAGACGAGAGAGAGGGGCAAGAGAGAAAGGACGAGATGTTGTCAACGGGCGGTATTAAAGAATACGTTGAAGTTCTTAACCACAATAAAGAAGTTTTAACGCCCGAACCCATCTATATGAAAAAGCGTTTTGATAAAGAAACTATTGAAATTGCTTTCCAGTATAACGACGGGTATAGCGAACAAATTCTTGCCTTTGCAAACAACGTAAACAACGTTGAAGGCGGTACGCATTTAGACGGGTTCAAACTTGCGCTTACCAAAGTCGTTAACGACGCGGGCAAAAAACTCAACCTATTAAAGACTGACGACGACAAACTTTCAGGCGAAGACGTTAGAGAAGGCGTTACCGCGGTAATTTCGGTTAAACTTCTCAACCCACAGTTTGAAGGTCAAACTAAAACTAAACTTGGCAACGCGGATATGAGAACGCTTGTAAACAAGACTATGAGCGAAGAATTTGCCACCGTGCTTGAAGAAAATCCAAGCGTTGCAAAAGAACTCATCTTAAAGTGTTTAACGGCTAAAAAGGCGCGTGAGGCTGCAAGAAAGGCGCGTGAGGCTACGCGTAAAGGCGTATTTGAGTCGGCAAAACTCCCAGGTAAACTTGCTGACTGTTCGTGTAAGGACCCTGAACTTTGTGAAATTTGCTTGGTAGAGGGCGACTCGGCAGGTGGAACCGCAAAACAAGGTAGAGATAGGCGTTTCCAAGCCGTACTTCCTTTAAGGGGTAAAATCTTAAACGTTGAAAAAACGAGAATAAATAGAGTTTTAGAAAACGAAGAAATCAAGGCAATGATAACTGCTTTCGGCGGTGGTATGCTTGACGACTTTGATATTTCTAAACTTCGTTACGACAGAATTATTTGTATGACCGACGCGGACGTTGACGGTTCTCACATAAGAATTCTTCTTCTCACTTTCTTTTTCAGGTATATGCGCCCACTTATTGAAGAGGGCCACGTATATATTGCTCAACCGCCACTTTATAAAATAACCAAAGGCAAGCAAGAGCATTATTTCTACACCGAAGAAGACAAAGAAGAATTTATTAAAAATAACGAAAGATGCGATATCCAACGCTATAAAGGTCTTGGTGAAATGGACGCGGAACAACTTTGGGATACGACTATGAATCCAGAAACAAGAACGCTTAGGCGCGTTACCGTGCAAGACGCTATTGAGGCAGACGCAAACTTCTCGCTCCTTATGGGCGAGCAACCTGAACTTCGTCGTAAATTTATTGAAGAAAACGCTAAATTTGCGAACACCGAATTGGATACTTGATAGGAGATTAGTTTATGGCTATTAAACAAAAAATAAGCGAAGAACTTACCGCCGAATTTAAGAAAACTCTATCTATGACCAAACTTGTCAACGTAGAGGTTGACAGTGAACTCCGCCAAAGTTTTATCGACTACGCTATGGCGGTTAACCGTTCACGTGCTATACCGGACGTTAGAGACGGGTTAAAGCCCGTTCATAGAAGAATACTTTACTCTATGAACGAAATGGGTTTAACGCCCGATAAACCGTTCAAAAAGTGCGCTGCAATCGTTGGTGACGTTTTAGGTAAATATCACCCACACGGAGACAGTTCGGTTTACGATGCGCTCGTAAGAATGGCGCAAGACTTTTCTATCAATCTTCCGCTTGTAGACGGGCACGGTAACTTCGGTTCGGTTGACGGCGACCCCGCCGCCGCGTACAGATATACCGAAGCCAAGATGAGCAAACTTGCGCTTGAATTACTCAAAGATATTGACAAAAACACGGTTGATTGCAAGGCAAACTTTGACGATACGAGAAAAGAACCCGTAGTATTGCCGGCAAGATATCCAAACTTGCTTGTAAACGGTGCTGACGGTATTGCGGTTGGTATGGCAACGAATATTCCACCACACAATTTATCCGACGTTATAAACGGCGCTATCGCCGTTATTGATAACCCTGAAATTACCGTTGACGAACTTATGGAATACGTGCCCGCACCCGATTTCCCAACCGGTGGTATATTGATGGGTAGAAGTGGTATTAGAAACGCTTACCGTACGGGTAGAGGTGGCTTTGTTCTTCGTTCTAAATGTGAAATTGAAGAATACGCCGGCGGAACTAAAACGAGAATTATCGTTACCGAACTTCCATACCAAGTAAACAAAGAAAAACTTATTAAAACTATCGTTGAATACGTTACAGATAAGAAAATCGAAGGTATTTCAAATATTAACGACGAATCCGACCGCCACGGTATGAGAATTGTTATTGACGTTAAGAAAGACGCTAACGCGCAAGTCGTACTTAACTCTTTATACAAGCACACCAACTTACAAGTTAGCGACGGTATCATATTATTAGCGCTTGTTGGAACTGACCCCAAAGTTCTTAACCTTAAAGAAATACTCGTTGAATATCACAAACATCAGCGCGACGTTATTACTAGAAGAACTAAGTTTGACCTTGATAAAGCGCAAGAAAGGTGCTTAATAGTTGAGGGTTTAGTTAAAGCGCTTTCGGATATTGACAGCGTTATTAAAATTATTAAAACAAGTAAAGATAGGGCTGAGGCACAAGAAAGGCTTATTAAAGAGTTCGACCTTGACGTTGAGGGCAAGCAAGCAAACGCAATTCTCGATATGAGATTGCAAACGCTTACGAACCTTGCCGTTTCCAAGTTACAACAAGAACTTGAAGACCTTAAACTTTTGATTTCTGATTTTGAAGACATACTCGCAAACGTTAGCCGTGTAGACGCTATTATAAAGGACGATTTAATCGCTATTAGGGATAAATACGGCAAAGAAAGAAACACCGAAATTTCCGTGCTTGAAGGCAGTATTGAAGACGCGGAACTTATCCCAAGAGAAGACGTTGTTATTTCAAGAACGCATTACGGCTACGTAAAACGTATCCCCGTTGCCGAATATAAAGCGCAACGCCGTGGCGGTAAGGGTATAACCGGTCATAAACCTAAGGAAGAAGACTTCGTTACCGATATGTTTATAACTTCCACGCATGACGATTTATTGTTCTTTACAAGCCTTGGCAAAGTTTACTCTATTAAGGGTTACGAGATACCTGAGGCGTCAAGAACTTCTCGCGGTAGGGCGATTATTAACGTCCTTCAATTACAAGAAAACGAAAAAGTAAACGCAGTTATTCCGCTTAAAGAAGGAACCGAAGGCTATATCGCAATGGCAACCAAGAGAGGTCTTATTAAAAAGACTGCGCTCAGTGAGTTTGCAAGCATAAGAAAGACGGGTAAAATTGCAATTTCCTTAAACGAAGGTGACGAACTCATTTCAGTTCAATTCACGTCGGGTAGCGACGAGATTTTAATAGGAACTAAAAACGGTAAGTGTATAAGGTTCTTTGAAGGTTTAGACCAAGAAAAAGGAACTTACGGTCTTAAACCGATAGGTAGAGATACCCAAGGCGTTAAGGCAATGGATTTATCTTCTAATGACGAACTTATCGCAATGAGCGTAGTTAAAGAAGGCTACAACGTGTTGACAATTACTTCAAACGGCTATGGTAAACTGTCAAATATCGAAGATTACCGCTTGCAAAACCGCGCTGGTAAGGGTATAAAATCCGGTCAATACAGCGATAAGACGGGTGACCCCGTTTGCCTTAAATTTATCGCGCCCGATGAAGACGTTATGATGATTAGCGATAGCGGTATCATAATAAGAATTCGTTCAAGCGAAATTAGTAAACTCGGTAGAGATACGCAAGGCGTTATAGTAATGCGCCTTAACGAAGGCAAAGTATCAACCGTAGCGGTTGTTCCTCACGAAGACGAAGAAGAAGTTGAAAACGGCGAAGAAACGGCTGAAAACGGCGAAACTGCGCCCGAAACAACTCAAACCCAAGTTGAAGAATAAAATTCAAAATAAAAAACTGTAACCACAGCGGTTACAGTTTTTTTGTTAAAAGATTTTAATAAATTTTTCTACCGTAGAAGGTGTTAGGTGTTTTTGTAGCAGTATTTTCATTTGAGTTAGTCGTTGCTCCGTTACTATTTTTAATTTGCCATAATAGCCTTACAGTTTTATCGCTATTTTCAATGAGTTGACCAAATCCGTATAAACAAAAACTTGCAATCCAAGCAAAAAGTGAGCCTAATCCGCCAATTAATAACAAAAATAATATATTATCTATAACCACCGTAAGAATAAGACCTATTAATATAGAAATAATTATTCCAATAAGAGATAAAAAGGTTGCCAATTTTTTAATTTTTCCACCAATATTGTCGTACATAATATAAAATTCTCCTTAAGTAATTATATAATTAATATACTACTTAATAAAATTAAAGTCAATATTGCAATAAAAAAGAGTGTGATTGTTTTCACACTCTTTTTAATATTATTTAAAAGTTATTAAACGTTTCAAAATTCCCATTAATTTTATTTTTACTTTTTGATGGTATAAATACTAAGATAAACGCAATTAACGTTGAAATAATCGTGCTAGCCCCTAAAGAGAAAGTAATATCTGATATATATCCATCGCTAATATAATTAAGGATAATTGTTAGTGCAATGTTAGTTGCAATAGTTAATACTGTGCCTACTAATGTAAATATTTTGCATAAATTTATTACAAAATTTAAGTTTTTACCAAGTAATAGATAAATTAAATTTTGATACAGCAATATACTAGCGAAAATTATTGTTGCAAATGCAATATAAGGGTATAAAGATAAAACAAATCTAATTATTGAGTCGGTCTTTACTTTTAATAACGTTGTGGCAATAGTTGAAGTAATTCCATTTGCTTTACCTTCTTTTATGTCAAGAGTAGTAAAGTAGGAATAGTTTTTAAAAAGATTTTCAAAATACTCGCGTTTTTCTTCTTTAGTCATATCCATAATATCATAGATATTTTCTTTATCCTCATTTGTAATTATAAGGTTGTTATAAATATTGTCGTATACGTCAACACTTAGTTCGCGCTTAGTGTCTTTTCCAGCAAATTTAGTACGTATGTTAGCTATAAGTATAGGCGAGGTTGAAAGTAATATAAGCGTAAGTGCTATTGCTAAAGAAATAATTTTTAAAGGTAGGTATACTTTTGAATTATATTCTTTGAATATATAGTTTAAGATTATTAACGCTATATATATGATGCAGGCGGTAATTATTATTGTTAAACTGCCATATCCTATAAGCGTTTCTAAATACGAAATTTTAAAATATGAGTTTGAAAGAACTGTTACGAGTATACACAGAATAAAAGTTGCTAATGAAAATTTAATTCCAAGATTTTTGATAGTTTCTTTTTGAATTATTTTTAGTGCCATTAACAATTTTAGCAACGAAACGATTAAAGTTATAAGTGAAATAAATAAGTATAATAAAGAGATAACGCCTAAAGAAATAATTCGAAAATCTGTTTCAGCGTTTTCGTGCATTAAGGTAAGGCTAATAGTGTTTTTAATGTATTTATTGATAAGGCTTTCGAGTTTTGGTGTAATTTCATCTGCATCAAATAACTCTTCTTGTAAATCTTCTAAAAGAAGTACATTATTATAATATAAATCACTTTCTTCAATTTCATCTTGACTTAGAGAATAAAAGGAAGAAAACATAAACGAAGCGTTGTCAATCGCAGTAACTTGAATATTTATTTTTTTACTTCCATATTCATATTCAATGGTAGTTATTGGTAAAAATGAAAAAATAAACATTATCAATGACAATAATGCAACTAAACCACATCTTATAATAGGAAGTAAATTGTCCTTATTTAATAATTTTTTTTGCGTAGTCGTGTTGTTATAAGTATTAATAGATGGGATTGCGCTATTTACTTCGTCTTGCTTGCTTCCACATGCGCTACAAAATAAACTGTCGTCAGATAATTCTTTACCGCATTTCGTGCAAAATTTACTCATAAAATTTCTCCTTTTTGTAAAAATTAAAAATATTATAACCTAAAATAGGTTAAAAGTCAATAATATTAAACAGGTTAAGATATATTGTAAAAAAGGAGTTACAATGTATAAAAGAATTAGAGATTTGCGCGAAGATAGCGACTTGAATCAAACACAAGTTGCTAAAATGCTTGGTATGTCGCAAACTGGATATAGTAAATATGAAACGGGGGAAAACGATATACCTACCGCGGTGCTTATTAAACTTGCCGATTTTTACGACGTGAGTATCGACTATCTTTTAGGACAAACCGACGTTAAAAAAAGAAATAAAAAAAGAGTGTGATTTTCTCACACTCTTTTAATTTTGTTTAGTTTTTCTTTTTTCTAAGTGACGACATAATCGACTTGTTAAATCTACTAAGCGGTTCAACTATTATTAAATTAAGTTCGATTATAGCAATTAAAATAAGAGGGAATTCCCAGTTTTCTTTGGTTAATGGGAATAGTGCGGTTAAGCCGAAGAAGTTATCAATTCCTAAGGTTAACGACGTATCAAGTAGCCATACCACCCAAACTGACATTGCAATCGTAACGATACAAACTATAATTGCTCTTAAAACGTTGTAGGGTTTACATACCTTGTGAAGATACATTACACCGCCAAGAGAAAAGGCAACTACTTGCATAGTCATTGAAAAATCACTATTAGGGAAAATTCCAAAAAGTTCAATAAGTTTTATGATATAAACGTTAAGTAGTAGTATTAAACCGCCGGGGATAGCGTTAGAGAAAATAGTCGTTAAAAAGTCTCCTTCAACGCGTTTTTCGTTTGGCTGAATTGATAGTGCAAGCGACGCAAAGCCTATTACGAAAAGTTCAAGCATAGTAAGGTGTTTTGTTTCGAAGGGGAAAGGCGACATCGTTGCAATAGATATAAACGCAAGTAGAGTAACGAAAATCGTTTTCATAAGGAAAAGCGACGCCGATTGTTGAATATTATTTATAACTCGTCTACCTTCGGCAACAACTTTTGGCATAGAGTTAAAGTTATTGTCCGCAAGAACTATATGAGCAACGCTTTTTGCCGCGTCCGCCCCCGTTGCTACCGTGATAGCACAATCACTTTCACGCATTGCAAGAATATCGTTAACGCCGTCACCCGTCATAGCAACGGTATGACCACCCATTTTAAGTGCTTTTATCAAAACGCATTTTTGGTCGGGCGTAACTCTGCCAAAGACGGTATACTTGTCTGCAATAGATGCAACTTCCTTGTCTGACAAACCCTCTAAACTTATCCAGTTAGACGCATTGTCAATCCCTGCGCGCTTTGCAATTTCAGAAACTGTAATCGGGTTATCGCCCGATATAACTTTAACTTGAACTTCGTTTTGCTTAAACCAGTTTATCGTTTCAATGGCTTCTGGGCGAATATTATCGCTTAAAATTATTAAAGCAATAGGTTTAAGTGAAGACGGCAAATTTCCGTTTTTAGTAATTTGAGCCGACGAGTGAGCAAGTAGTAACACGCGATTGCCGTGGTTTACGTAATGCTCCATTTGTTCTTTAATAAACGGAGATAAATCACTTAAAACGAATTCTGGCGCGCCGATAGCGTAAGTTCCCGTTTCTGAGAAAGTTACCGCGCTATACTTTCTTGCCGACGAAAAAGGTATGGTTTTTACAACCGTAAAGTCACGCTTAGGTATATAGTGCGCGCGGAGTGCTGACGACGTTGAATTGTTATCGTCGAACACGCTTTGCATAGTGCCTATGATATCTTCAATATCATAAGGGTGGCGTGCGGATACTATAATATCTTTAATAACTTGCATTCTACCGTCGGTTATCGTGCCCGTTTTATCTAAACACAACACGTCAACCCTTGCAAGCATTTCAAGTGAGAACATATCTTGAACGAGAGTGTTTCTCTTGTAAAGCCTTATAACGCCAAGTGATAGAGCAATAGTTGTTAAAAGTATAAGCCCAGCAGGTATCATACCAAGTATAACCGCACCCGTTCTAGTTACTACAAATCGCATTAAATTGTCGTTAGGTAGTGGGTTTTTGTAGTTTACAAGCCCTATGCCTATTGCAATAGGAACGATTATCAAACCTACGATTTTAACTATCCAAGTAAGCGTGCCCATAAGTTCAGACGTAGATTTTTTATACTTTTTAACCTTTTCGGTAAGTTTTTGAACGTAGCACTCTTCGGCAACTTTATCCGCCCTAGCAACTAGCGAACCGCTAGTTATAAAACTACCTGCAAGTATTTGGTCGCCCGGGTGCTTTTTAATTGCAACCGATTCGCCCGTTAGTAGCGATTCGTTAACTTCGGCGTAGCCTTCAAGCACGATACCGTCAACGGGAATTTGGTTGCCCGATACCACCTTAAACACGTCGTCAAGCACTAAATCTTTCGTTGAAAGTTCAAACTCAACGCCGTTTCTAACAACCTTAGTGATAGGCGCTTGCAAAATAGAAAGTTTTTCTATCGAAATTTTAGCCCTAATTTCTTGGAATATGCCAATAATTAGGTTGAAAGCAAACGGCAAAATAAAGGTGAAGTTACCAATATCTGCACTAACTAGGGCGTAAGCAACGATAACTAGCGCGCAAAGTAAGTTAAAAAACGTAAACGTGTTGCCTATAATTATCGCGGGGATAGATTTTGAATTTCTAGCCTTTACGTTGTTTGTTAGCCCGTTTTGAATTCTCTCTTCAACCTGCTCACGCGTTAAGCCGAAAGAAAATTCAGGGTTGTACCTTTTAGCGTCCCTTTGCAGTATTTTGCGCCTTTTTTTAACTTTTGGGTTTATAACCGATTCGTTACTTTCGTTTTTGGTGGGAATTTGTTGTTCTTCTTTAACTAAAACGGAAGTGTTTTCGGTATTTTGTTCTTTTTTAGTCGATTTTTTCATTTTTCACCAAAT
>JAZLBK010000043.1:0-15057 GCA_045613665.1 Christensenellaceae bacterium
GCAGCGATAGAAATTATTAAAGACGTTGAAGGCAAAGCAGCAGGTGCAGTTCTTCAAAATATGGAAACGGGCGAAATCTTAATCGCTAAGGCTAAAACCGTAGTTATCGCAACGGGTGGCGCTGGTAGACTTCACTACCAAGGTTTCCCAACTTCTAACCACTACGGCGCAACGGCTGACGGTTTAGTTCTTGCTTACCGTGCAGGCGCAAGCCTTTTGTACGCTGATACTTTACAGTATCACCCAACCGGCGCTGCTGAGCCCACTCAAATTTACGGCGCGCTCGTAACTGAAAAAGTTCGTTCGCTCGGCGCTCAACTTGTAAATAAAGACGGTAAGCCTTTCGTATACTCACTTGAAACGCGTGACGTAACCGCATCTACTATTATTAGAGAATGTAAAGGTCGCGGTAACGGTGTTAAGACGACTGACGGCGAAGGCGTATGGCTTGATACCCCGATGATAGAAATTATCGGTGGCGAAGGCACTATTGATAAACGTATTCCTGCAATGATGAGAATGTTCGGCAAATACGGCATAGATATTAGAAAAGAACCTATCCTTATTTACCCAACTCTTCACTATCAAAACGGCGGTATCGATATCGAGGCTGACGGTCAAACCACAAAGGTTGAAAACCTTTACGTAGCAGGCGAGGCTGTTGGAGGTATCCACGGTAGAAACAGACTTATGGGTAACTCACTTCTCGACATTATCGTATTTGGTAGAAACGCTGGTAAATACGCAAGCGAAAAATGTAAATCAGTTGAAGTTAAGGAACTTACCCTTTCTCACGTTGACGCGTTCAATAAAGAACTTAGTGACGCTGGCGTCAACACCGGTAAAGTATCTCCGCAACTTCTTCCTTCTTACAAACGTCAAGATATGTAATTTAAGCCGTTATTTACTGCGTCTATCTTCGTTTCTGCTTAGTCGATAGACTTCGATGACCGACAAGGTCAATCTCAGCCTATCGCCTTCGCGAGACTTGATATACTTGTAACTAACGCCTTAATGTAAGATGTGGTATAAAATAAATTTAGCGTTTGATTGAAGTCAAACGCTAAACTAATGCTTTAATATTTGGAGTAAAATTATGGAAAAACAAATTAACAAAAACCGCAAATGGCTTTGGATTGGAATTTCTATTGCAATAGTTGCACTTATTGCAGTTTGGTGTATCGTTAACGCTATTAACAATCCTAAAACCGTTTCTGGCGTAGTAGTTAAAGAAGGCGCGGTTAACGTGTTTAACTTCTCAACAACTTTTACGCTTTTCGTCATTGCATTTTTAATTATTGCACTTGGATACCTTCTTGGCGGTATTGACATAAAAGGCGTTACCTTAGGTACAGCCGGCGTATTCTTAGTTGCAATACTTTTCGGTTTCTTATGCACTATCGTTCCTGAAAACGTTCCTCTTCTCAACGCTTTTGCTATTAAAGAAACGTCACACACCGTTGTTAAATACCTTTCAAGCCCTCTTCAAAACATGGGTCTTATAATGTTCGTTGGCGCAGTTGGTTTTATTGCCGGCCCTAACTTCTTTAAGGATTTAGCAAAGAATTTCAAAACCTACATAGTTTTAGGCGTAGTTATTATTTTGGCGGGCACGGTGGTTGCAGTTATTTGCACCCTTTTAACCCCAGAATACGGCCCTGAATTTTGGTCTGGCGTACTTTCGGGCGCGCTCACTTCAACTCCGGGTTTCTCCGCTGCGGTAGACGCTGCCGACCCAAGCCTTAAATCAATTATCACGCTCGGTCACGCTTTGGCGTATCCGTTCGGCGTAGTAGGCGTTGTATTATTCGTTCAACTTCTTCCTAAACTTTTGAAAGCAGATATGAACAAAGAACGCGAACTTTTGAAATTAGGCGCAAGCGAAGAAGCAAGAGATTATTCTAAATACTATAAATGCGAACCGTTTGGGTTTATGCCTTTCGGTTTAGCAATTATTTGCGGTTTACTTCTCGGTTCTTTCACTATTCCGCTTTCGGCAAAGGGTTATAACGGACCTTGTTTCTCACTTGGAACTACGGGTGGCGTACTTATTATGTGCCTCGTATTCGGTCACTTAGGTCATATCGGTAAAATTTCGTTAGAAGTTACCGAAGCAACTAAAAAAGTTATCCGCGAATTCGGTTTAGCGTTATTCCTTTTAGGTGCAGGCTTTGAAGGTGGCGTTGAACTCGTTGAACAAATCAACGCGTTCGGTGGCGCTATCGTTGCTTGGGGCTTTATCGGTGGTGCGCTTATGACTATCGCGCCTATGTTTGCAGGTTTCGTACTTGCTAAATACGTTATGAAATTACCACTTCTTAACGGTCTTGGTTCAATTACCGGCGGTATGACTTCAACCCCCGCGCTCGGCACTTTAATTCACGTTTCTAAAACGGAAGACGTAGCGTCCGCATACGCATCAACTTATCCTATTGCGCTCGTACTCGTGGTGCTTGCTTGTCAACTTATGATAACGTTAATGTAAAAAAATAAAAAAAGTTAGGGGTTATTTATGTTTTTTGATAAATTAAAAAATTTAGACAGTGAAGTTTACGCCTCGGTTGAGCGCGAACTCAACCGCCAACAACATAATATCGAACTTATAGCGTCGGAAAATATCGTTAGCGAAGCCGTACTTCTTGCGGCAGGAACCGTTCTTACTAACAAGTATGCCGAAGGCTATCCCGGCAAGCGTTATTACGGCGGTTGCGTTTACGTTGACGAAGTTGAAGAAATTGCAAGAGAGCGCGCTAAAAAATTATTTGGCGCTGAACACGCTAACGTTCAACCCCATAGTGGCGCTAACGCAAACCTTGCGGTATTTTTCGCACTCTTAAATCCGGGCGACACCGTACTTTCATTATCGCTTGCAAACGGCGGGCATTTATCACACGGTTCACCCGTAAACATTTCGGGCAAGTATTTTAATATCGTACCTTACGAAGTTAGCCTTGATAAACAAGTATTAGACTACGATAAAATTAGAGCGCTTGCATTAGAAAACAAGCCCAAACTCATTTTGGCTGGCGCAAGCGCATATCCAAGAACTATTGATTTTGCAAAGTTTAGAGAAATTGCTGACGAAGTAGGAGCGTACTTAATGGTAGATATGGCGCACATTGCAGGTTTAGTTGCGGCAGGCGTGCACCCAAGCCCCGTTCCGTATGCTGACGTTGTTACTACGACGACTCACAAAACTTTACGCGGTCCTCGTGGCGGTATGATACTTTGCAAGGAACAATACGCTAAGCAAATTGACAAGGCTATATTCCCAGGAACGCAAGGCGGTCCGTTAATGCATATAATTGCTGCAAAAGCGGTTGCTTTGGGCGAGGCACTCACCCCCGAGTTTAAGGCTTACCAACAAAAAATAGTTGAAAACGCTCAAACGCTTGCAAAAGCGCTTACTGATAAGGGAATCAAACTCGTTTCTGGCGGAACTGATAACCACTTAATGCTCGTTGACCTTAGAGGCACGGGTATTACGGGTAAAGAACTTGAAAAAAGGCTTGACGAAGTTCATATCACCCTAAACAAAAACGCAATTCCTAACGACCCTGAAAGCCCGTTTATTACAAGCGGTGTGAGAATAGGCACGCCCGCGGTTACTCAAAGGGGATTTGGCAAAGAAGAAATGCTTAAAATTGCAGACTTTATTTACGACGCGATTTACAATTTCGAAGAAAAGAAAGAAGAAATTACAAAAAGCGTAATTGCGCTTTGCGAAAAGTTCCCCATTTACGAAAATTGATAGAAAAAAGACGGTAAGATTTTTCTTGCCTTCTTTTTATGCCTTAAAGGAAAAGTTATGCACAAGGTAAGTGTGCGCGTTCACGGCTACAAGCATCCGCCGAAAAAAATTGAAAAAGACCTTACGCGCGGGCCGTTACTTAAACAAATTATACTTTATTCTATACCGCTCGTTTTAACGAACGTTCTTTTGCACGTTTTTAAGACGGCGGATATTGCCGTACTTGCCGTTTTCGTTGGGGATAGGGCTGTTGCGGCGGTTGGGTCTACCACTTCGCTTATAAGTTTAATGACCATGCTTTTTGTAGGTATATCCGTAGGCGTAAACGTAATGGTTTCGCGGTATATAGGCGAAGGCGACGAAGAAAGCGTAAAAAAAACTATCGGTATGAGTGTGCCGTTATCGTTGCTATTCGGCGTAATTCTTATTTTTGTTGGGCAGTTCTTATCAAGATTTTTTTTGGAACTTATAGATTGTGACCAAAACGTTATAGACCTTTCTGAAAAATATCTTAAAGTATACTTTATAGGTGTTCCACTAATTGTTTTATACAATTTTATGTCGGCAATAATGCGTGCGTCAGGCGACACGATAAGACCTCTTATCTACCTAATCGTCGGCGGTGTAATAAACGTTGGCTTAAACTTGTTTTTCGTGCTCGTTCTTGATAAAGACGTAGAGGGCGTAGCCATCGCAACCGTCGTTTCGCAAGGTGTTTCAGCGGTGCTTTGTGCGATTTCTTTGCTTAGGGCAAAAGGGGTTGTAAAACTTAGGTTTAGGTATATGAAGTTTTATAAAAAAGAACTTCTTGCCGTTCTTAAAATCGGGCTACCCTCAGGAATACAAAGTTCACTTTTTGCAATATCTAACGTATTGTTACAATCGGCTGTAAACTCGTTTGGCGAATTTGCAATGGCGGGCTCGTCTTACGCTGCGGAAATTGACGTATATATTTACGCTTGTATGAACTCTATTGCTGTGGCGATAATGTCGTTCATATCTCAAAACTACGGCGCTGGCAACTATAAAAGAGTTAAAAAATCAGTAATATACGCTCTTTATATAAACGTAGCGCTTGGCTTAGCAGTTGGAACGTTGGTAGTTGTTTTAGGTAGTGTAATAGTTAACGCGTTAACGGATAATCAGTTAGTTATTAAATTTTTTACTACAAGAAATTTAATAACGGGATTTACCTATTTTATTTGCGGAATTATGGAAGTTTTATCTTATTCGGTGCGTGGGCTTGGAAAGAGCGTTACGAGTATGATAATTTCGCTTATAGGCGCTTGCCTATTTAGAATTATATGGGTTGAAACGATTGTAAAACTCACTAATGATTTTAGTATGATTTGGTGGTCGTATACCGCGTCTTGGTCGCTTACCGTTTTAATGTTTACGCCCATTTTAATTTCATTACTCAAAAAAATAAAAATAAAATTAGCAACTAAAACAGTTGACAACAAATAAGTAAATTATTATACTATATATAATCAATATATTATACAGCGAGGGGAATCGTGGTGAAAATCCACGGCAACAGTCATTACCGTAACTTTGCTACTAAGCAATCAAGTCGGGCTACCTTGCGTATAACGAAATTATCTTATCGCTTTTGGACAAAGGAGAGTGCGAGATACCGAGCATAATCGGGCTACTCTCTTTTCCAAATGGAAAAGAGATTTTTATTTGGGGCAAAAACAATTTGCGCCCAAAAGGAGATATTTATGAAAAAATTAGCAACTTTTTTACTAGTTTTTACACTTGCTTTTTGCACTCTTTTTGTAGGGTGCAACAAAGACCCGCTCGTTCTTAAAGAGTCGGATACTTTCGTTGTAATTACTGCCGATACGGACGAAGATTTAACGCTTATAGAGTATATAAACTCGCTTGATGAATATAAAGATATGTTCGTTATAGAAAGCGGAATGATTACTTCAATAGACGGCGTTTCAAACGCGGCTGACTGGTCTAGTTGCTGGATGATATATACTAGCGATAGCGAAATGTCAAACACGGGGTGGGGCGAAGTTGAGTATAAAGACAACGTTTACGGTTCTGCAACACTCGGTGCAAGTGAACTAAAAGTTAAAAACGGTTGCTTATATATCTTCGTTTATCAATCTTTTTTATGAAAACAGCAAAAGAAATTTCACTACTTGGCGTAATGATAGCCCTTCTAATAGGTGGACAAACGGCGTTAAGCGCAATTTCAGGAATAGAAATAGTAACGGCACTATCCGTGAGTTTTTTCTTCTTTTTTGGAGTTAAGCGCGGTTTAATTTTAGCCGTAGCGTTTTCGCTACTGCGTTGTTTAGTGTTTGGATTTTTCTTAAACGTAGTAATTTTATATTTAATTTATTATCCCTTACTTGCAGTAATTTTCGGTCTTTTAGGTCGTGCGTTTAATAAAACCGTCAACGTTAAAAGCATAGCGGTAGTTATGGTGGTGGCGGTGGTGTGTACCGTTTTGTTTACGGTTATAGATAATTGTATCGCGTTAATTTATTTCGGCTTATCTAAAAAAGCGTTTGAGATTTATTTCAAAGCGTCGCTACTTACTATGATACCGCAAGTAATTTGCGTAGCCGTAACCGTTCCGCTACTTTTTTATCCGCTTATTAAAATTTATAAAACTATTAATCTATAAAAAAATGCTTGGGTAAGAGCGTCACTCTTAGGGATTTTTTAGGCATTATAAAAGGATAGCAAGGTTTTGCTATCCTTTACTTTTTGCTTTGCAAAAACACACGACTTTGCTTGCAAAGTATAGTGTGCTACACTTTTGAATCACCTAAAATGTTTTTTTACACCATTTGCAAAAATGATGATGGTCGTTTTCACTTATCGTACACCCAGCAAGTTTCACTTTACCATTATTAATATTATTTTCTAATTCATCAGTCATAGCAGGCATACCGTAAAGAAGTTTTGATATTTTTGTTTTGCCACAGTAAGGACATTTAATTGTAGAATATATTTTACCGCTTAAACTCCAATTTTCACCTTCAATTATATTTATAGAAACATAATCACACAAATCGTCTGCAGGATTCCATTTTACATTCCTACGATAAACTTGTATAAAATTGCCTTTTCTATCCCCTAAAACATTTATATCATTAGATGTCAAAAATTCTCTATCACATTTTAATATATCAGCAAAGTATTTTAATTCAGTTTCCTTAAATTTACTACTATGTAAAGAACATATTAAACCGTCTAAAAGTGGTTTCATAGTCGTCATAACGTTAAAACGTTCACTTTTTGGTTTTTCTATATTTAAAACAATAGCAAAAGGATTATTCTCATTCGTTTCAATTTTTTCTAAAACTTTAAATCTTTCTTTTTGCGCCTTTAAAGATTTCCAAACGTTTGTAGGATTTAACCCAACGCATTTAAGGGGAACTTTTTTAAACTCTACAAGTAAGTCTTCTAAATTTTGTAAATTATCCTTAGGAATAAGAGTGTATTCGTAGTAGTCTGAGTATTCATCAGATATATTATATTTTTTACGAACTGCATCTACTTCGATGTTTGAAATAGAAGAAAAAACTACACCTTTCTTTGTTAAAGCATTGAAGTTTGCTGTTCCTATATTATAAAATAAAACGTTTTCGGCGTCATAAAAAGTTTTTTTATTAGTAGTGCCATATTTTGCTTGTAATAAACAATCGTCAGTAGGTTGTAAATTTTTTATTGCTTGTATAATTGTGTTTTTTAAAGTTTTTATACGCAACGAATGAGATTTGGGAATATCAAATGGCACTCGGAATTTTGAAAAAAGAATAAAACTGTTTTTTTCTCGTTTAGCAAATATATAATAAGGGTTTCCATCAAAACATCTTTCTGTTTCTTCAAACGGACAAACCCCTAAATGTTTTCCAAATACTGAAAATTTTCCTTTATTGTTGATACATTCTTCGCATATATGACCGACCACAACCGTCCCTTTGCTTGAACTTGTAAATCTTAATATCGCTTCAAATTCTTCGCCGTAAAAACCCATGTTTCGAACCTCTCTTGATTTTTTAAATATTATAGCATATTAAATATGACAATATCGGTCAAGATTAAAAATTTTTTGAGCTTTAATTTTACTTTAATTATAATTAATTATAAGATTTTTATCAAGCAGTTTGACGTGGGTAAAAGAAAACTCGACTTATGAAAAGTCGAGTTTTGTAACTATTTAATAAAATCCCTATGGGAAGAGCGCTTATTCCCAAGCGTTTTTTAGTTTATATCTAAGTGGTTGTATAAAGTGTAGTGTTCTTTGTTTGCTTCGGAAGGAAGTATTCCCATCGTTTTTTTGAATACGCGTGTAAAGTATGAAACCTCTGAAAATCCGCAAGCAAGCGCCGTTTCCGAAACGGACTTGTTTTCCATTAAAAGCGCGCGCGCGTTTTGGCAACGCACCAAATTGATATACTCTACTAACGAGTAACCAGTAACGTCCTTAAACGTGTGGCTAAGGTAACTTTTGCTAAAATGAAGGTGGTTTGAAATATCTTCAACCATAAAGTTATCAAAGTAATTGTTTTTTATAAATTCAATAGCGTCGCGCACCATATTTATTTTCTTTTTTTCAACGGGGAAAACCTTGTCTGCGTGGCAGGTGTAATTGCGCCTTAAATACACGAAAATAGAAGTTAAAAGCGAAAGTATAGCGGGATTTGAAAACTCGTCTTTTTTTTCGTATTCGAATACAATTTTTTCAAATAGGCTTTTAACGTTATCGTCTTTTATAAAAGGTGTAAAGTAAAGCGTGTCCGAATACAAACCGCTATTTTTGAAATAGTCGTCACTTGCAAGTAAAACGTAATATTCTACGGGTGCTTTCGTTATAACGAAAGAGTGCACGATAGACGAGTTTATAACTATAACGTCGCCTTTATTAGGCGTGTAAGTAACGCCGTTTAGTGAAATTTCAAGCCCACCGCTTAAAAAATATATAAACTCAATAGCGTTATGCCAGTGAAGTTCCGAGTGCCTTGCGCACCGCATAAGCGAAAATGCAGGGTTTTGCTTAAAGTGTTTGGTTGACGGTTGATATAATATCATAGCAAAACTATTTTATCGCTAAAAAGCGAAAAAGTCAATATTATAGCCGTCTTTAAGGGGCGAAAAAAGCAAAAAAAAGCACGATTGTGCAAAAATAAAACATTATTTTATATAGCACTATTCAAAAATATTTGTTATAATTAAAATATCGAATTACGTTCGATATAAACTATATTAGAAAGGAGAAACAAAATGGCATTTAACCTATATTTTAACTATGCGCCTGCTGAATGGATTCCCGTTAAAGACAAAGACGTGTTGCTTAAAGCCGTAAATACGGATATCAATGCGCATCAAGGTAAAAACTTCGAAAATCCTGACTTTGAACTCAAAGTGGTTTTTGACGTTCACAACTATTTCGCATTAGAATTATTCCAAAAAATTAGAATATCTCACATAAAGAACGAAAAACTCGTTCTTATCCTTCCAAGCCCTGAAAACGCCGTGTTTATCAGCCTTGCTGAAAACCTTAATAAATACAAGATTAGCGCTAAAAACGTTCACGTTTTCTTCCTTTACGAATACGCTAACGAAAAGGGCGAAGTTGCGCCGTGGCAAAGTCCGTACAGCCGTTCCGGTCACTTTATGAGATATTTCTATAATAGGCTTGACGCTGAACTTAGAATGCCTATGGAACAAATCCATTTCTGGACGGAAGAAAACGTCAACACTTATTCTAACGAACTCGCATCTCTCGGCGGTGCTGACCTTGCTTTTACAGCGCTTAGTTGGTCGGGTGGTATCGGTGCTATTGACCCCGAATCTTTCCCCGCAAAATCGCTTGAAGAATTTCTTTCAATGGGTTCGCGTTTAGTAACGCCTATGCCCGAAATGATTGCTCACGATTCTCTCCGCGGTATGTTTGGTTGCGCTGGTGACGTGGCAAACGTTCCCCCCAAAGCAGTTACCGTTGGTCCTAAGGACTTAATGGCGTCGAAAGAGTGGATTGACCTTGAATATTTAGTAGGTTGCGGTGGCACGCCTGCTCATCAAAAATTCCCCCTTCAACTTGCAATGTTTGGACCTATTTGCCCTGAAAACCCCGGTTCGATTATGAGACTTCATAAAGGCACTTGTTACGTATGCCCGCAAGTTGCTACGCCTGCTCACAATCAACCTAATTCCAACATTTTGGAAAAACTTGCAGAAATTCGCAAGAAAGAAGAGAATTTATAAGGAGGTAGACTAATGAATCGTAATTTATTTGATTTCAATCCTGCTGACTGGGTGCCTTTTAAGGACAAAGCAGTTTTAGAATATTGTAGAAACATCAAACGTGAAGAAATGGAAACGACTAATAAAAACGGTTATAGCATAAAGGTCGTTCCTCATCCGTCAAGCGCTATTGCGTGCGAACTTTTCAACTGGATTTATAAGTCGGACGTCGAAGATAAAAAGACGGTTATCGTTTTCCCTAACTCTTGGAAGAATATTTACGGCGCTGCCGTTGAAATGTGTAACAAATATAATATTTCAGGTAGAAATATCCATGCTTTCTGTATGGACGAGTATGCCGACGAAAACGGAAACGTTGCACCTATTTCTTGGTATCGTTCTCTTGGTGGTCACTTTATTAACGAATTTTATATGAAATTCCGTGAAGATTTACGTCCACCGCTTAAACAAATTCATTACTACACTAACGAAAACGTTAACCATTATTCGGATATGATTGCAGAAGAAGGTAACGGCGGTGCCGACCTTATTATTTCGGCTACCGGTTGGGTGGGTCATACCGCGTTTATCGACCCTTGCACTAAGGCGTTTAAGGCAGACAATTTAGAAGATTTCCTTAAAATTAAAGCGGGTTTCGTTGACAATCACCGCTTAACCGTACAACAAAACTCCGGCGGTAATAGAGCGCTTTGGCACACTCCAAGATACTCTGTAACTATCGGCCCTTGGGACGTTATTCACGCACGTGAACACTTAGAGCGTCACGACCTTCAAAATATAGGCGGATATTCTTCTTGGGAACGTATGATTTCTCGTCTTCAACTTTACGGACCTGTTTGTATGGAAGTGCCCGCATCAATATATCAACTTACCAAAGGCACGATTTACGTAAGTGAAGAGATGGCAATGCCTATTGAACCGATGGATTTAATCTCTTTCTAAGTCGTTATTTACGGCGTATAACTTTGTTACTACTCAAAAGGCAGACTTGGATAACCAAAAAGGTCTATCTCAGCCTATCGTCTTCGCGAGCCTTGATATACTTGTAACTAACGCCTTAACTATAATAAAACAAAAACGCTTAGGATATCCTAAGCGTTTTTAATTCTGCCTATTTCAACGTTATCTTTTTTTCTATCTCTTAACGTTTTTTCGGGGTGTGGTGCGGTTTCGTATCGTAAATCTTCGTTAAATTTATTTATATATTTATCAATTACCTTATGACTTGGTGCGCCAAGCGGATTTTTAACCACGGCCTTTTGGTATTGTTCAAAGGTGTTGTTTGCTTTTAGAGAGTTTATATCAACGTAGTTTTCTTTTTGCGAAGTTAATCTAATATTTTTTAGAACTTCTCTAATGTACGCCTTATTTTCCTTAAAAGATAAAAGTTCGGGAAAGTCCAGCGTAATTAAAACTTCTTCGTAGTGTTTGCCCTCGTATTTATATAATAGTTCGGCTATCTTTTTAAGGTGAGAAATTTCATCTTCAAAATGAGAAAGCCATACTTTTTTAATATTTTCGTCGCTTTCGTCTTTATAGCACGAATAGTATAGGTAGCACTCGGTATACTCGTGCATTAGCGCGCATTCAAGCCAGGTAGAATTAGGGTCTTTCAAACTCTCGTAGCCCGAAACGTGTTGTTCTTCAATCATAGCGATTTCAGCGTATAAATTTCTGCCTAACTGGTTGCGGTAGAAACTGCCCACGTTCATATAGTAGTTCATAGTTTGCTGTTCAGCCGCCGTAATTATATTTACGTGAAGTTTAGTTAAGGGGTTTGAAAGATAGTTAATAATAGGCTTTCTTATATCGTCAAATGGGTGGCGATGCTCGGCTACGGTAGGTCTACCCGGCATAATTTCGGTGTAACTGCCTATTAAATTTTTATAACTTTCGCGCTCGTCCATATAAAGCAAATCGGTAAAGCGGTAAAGGTGGTCAAAGTCTTCAAGTAACGCAAAATCAAGTTGATTTTTTACGTTAAAATCAGTTTCCTTTTTTGCAAGAATTGCAGTTAAGTCAACTGCTAATTGTTCGTAAGAAAGAGTGGTTTCAAGAATACTTTCATTTATCGGTTTAAGCGAAGAAACGCGTTTTTGTTGCTGTTGTTCTACACGGCGTATTTCGCTAATTTCACGCCTTAGTTCGTTGTTAGAACAATGCCTTGCAAACTGGTGATAAAACTGAACGCTTTCAAACTCCGTACCGTTCATAAGAATAACGCGGGTTTTAGTGTACGGCATAGTTTGGTATTTATCGTAACTTTTAAGCGCTAAGTTTTTAAGTGAGTAGTAACTAATTTTTGATTTTGTTGATTGAGTAAACGGATTCATTATTTCCCTCCATACCTTAATTATTCCAAAAGTAAAAAATATTATACAAAAATGAACTAAAAACAAATTCGTCACTTTACAAAAACACAAAATATGCTACAATATAAGATAGAAACAAAAAGGTTAAGGATTTATAAATGGAAGTTAAAGTCGTACCCGTTGTGGTAATCAATTCTATTGACGAAACGCTTAATATTATGCAAGCGCTTTGTGACGGGGGGTTGCCCGTTGCGGAAATTACTTTTAGAACTGCTTGCGCGGAAGACGCTATTTCTCTTGCAACCAAAAATTTTCCTAATATGTATATCGGCGCAGGCACGGTTATAAACGTTACGCAATGCCAAAAAGCCATTGACGCGGGCGCAAAATTTATAGTTTCGCCGGGGTTTAGTAAAGAAATTGCGCTATATACAAAAGAAAGGGGAATAACCTATTACCCCGGTTGCGTTACGCCAACTGAAATTATGCAAGCGATAGAAATGGGAATTAAAGTAGTAAAATTTTTCCCGTGTAACGTATACGGTGGGCTTAGTGCAATCAAAGCGCTTTCCGCCCCGTTTAACCAAATTAAATTCTTGCCAACTGGTGGCGTAAACGAACAAAACCTTAAAGAGTTTTTAGACTGCGATAAGGTGTTTGCCGTCGGCGGTAGTTGGATGATGAAAGGCGATATAACCGCCAACTGCTTAAAAATTAAAAAGATTGTTGAGGGAGAGTAAAATTATGGCAAAAGTTATTAGTTTTGGCGAACTTATGTTAAGGCTGGCACCAGAGGGATATTTAAGGTTTTTACAATCGGAAAAATATCTTGCTACTTTCGGTGGTGCGGAGGCTAACGTTGCGGTATCTCTTTCAAATTACGGGGTAGACGTTGCTTTCGTAACCAAACTTCCCAAACACGAAATAGGTCAATCGGCGGTTAACTCGCTTAGAAAGTTTGGGGTTGACACTTCGCTTATAGTAAGGGGTGGCGACAGAGTAGGCGTATACTACTGCGAAAAGGGTGCGTCACAACGCCCAAGCAAAGTTATTTACGATAGGGCGTATTCGTCAATTTCAATGGCTGAAAAAACCGATTTTGACTGGAATAAAATTTTCGAGGGCGCAACGTGGTTTCACTTTACAGGCATCACCCCTGCGCTTTCAAATAGTATGGCTGAGATAACCTTGCAGGCGGTAAAAGAGGCTAAAAAGAGAAATATCACCGTTTCTTGCGATTTAAATTATAGAAACAAATTATGGTCGAAAGAAGTAGCCGGAAAGGTTATGGGTGAACTTTGCCACTACGTTGACTATTGTATTGCCAACGAAGAAGACGCGAAAGACGTTTTTGGTATCGAGGCGGACAATACTGATATTTATAGTGGAAAACTCAATCACGAAGGGTATATTTCGGTTGCTAAAAAACTTACCGAAAAATTTAATTTTAAGGGCGTTGCTATAACTTTAAGAGAAAGTTTATCGGCTAACGACAACAACTGGTCGGCAATGCTTTATAAAGACGGAAACGCATATTTTAGCAAGAAATATGCAGTTCATATAGTAGACCGCGTTGGCGGAGGGGACAGTTTTGGTGCAGGGCTTATATACTCTTTAATATCTAATTACGACTGTCAGCAAGCGATAGAATTTGCCGTTTCGGCAAGTTGCTTAAAGCACTCTATTGAGGGCGACTATAATCTCGTTTCGGTTGAAGAAGTTAAAAAACTTGCCGGGGGCGACGCGTCTGGTAGAGTTCAAAGATAAAAGGCGCGGGCAAGTTCTATGCCCGCAATTTTTGAGTCCTATTATAAAAATTTCATAATTGCTAAAACTATATAGGCAAGGCTTAAAGCAAGGCTTGTTTAAGGGGGTAATTATGGACGACGAAAAGTTTACAACGCTTGATAAAATTGCTTGGGGGCTATTTTCTCAAACGGGCAATATAGGTTATTATTTTTTGTATAACGACGTTAAAAAACGAAGAAAAAACCATAAGGACAGTAGAAAATAAATGGAAGTTATCGTAAACGCTTTGGTGTTACGTGCGGTAGACTATAAAGACAACGATAAAATTTTGACACTATACTCTCTTGAAAGGGGTAAAATTACCGCGGGAATAAAAGGTGTAAAAAAATCGGGTGCAAAACTTAAATTTGCATCCGAGCCGTTTGCCTTTTGCGAGTTCGTTCTCGCTGAAAAGCAAGGGCGTTACACCGTTATAGGCGCAACGTACATAGACAGTTTTTTTTCGCTAAGAACCAGCCTTATCAAATATTACGTTTCTGCGGTGGTTGGCGAGGCGCTTAACCGCCTAACCGTAGATAACGAGAGTGACGAGGGGTTATTTTCACTTACCTTGAACGCGATAAAACTCATAAATTATCAAGATTTAGAACTTCAAAGTTTAGCAAAGTATTTAATAGCGCTTACGGAAATTTCGGGGTATAAAATACAAAAGTCAAATTGTATGGGTTGCGGAGAAGATATTACGGGTAGAGTTTTCTTTTCCACTAAAAACGCCGAATTCTATTGTGCTAACTGCCGTGTAGACGGGGCAATGGAAATCACGCTTGAAACGTATAACGCACTTAAAACTTTTACGGATAACGATATTGATAAAATTGATATACCCACCCCGTCAATGGTTAAACTTTTGAAATTTTTGTTTTATTATATAGAAATAAAGACTGAAACCAAGTTAAATTCAGCCCTTTCTCTTATTGATTTTATAAAAACTATATCCTAAAAATATAC
>JAZLBK010000044.1:0-7245 GCA_045613665.1 Christensenellaceae bacterium
ATAATTAGATATGTTATAATTTAGTTATGTTTGAAATTATAAAAGAAAAAGGAATTATACTTTCCAAAGAACAAGAAAATAATCTTAATATTTATAGAGAATTACTTACAACTTGGAATAAAAAATTCAACTTAACCGCTATAATAAATCCGGAAGATATAGAAATTAAACATTTTGAAGATAGTTTAATGGGTGAAGTTTTATTTCCTAAAAACAAAAAAGTTGTAGAAGTAGGCTCTGGCGGTGGGTTTCCATCAATTCCGCTAATGATAAAAAGGGAAGATTTAGAATTTACTTTAATAGAATCAACGGGTAAAAAATGTGAGTTTTTAACAATGGTTGTTAATAACTTAAAATTAAATGCAAAAGTTATAAATAAACGCGCGGAAGACGTTGGTAAAAGTAATTTAAGAGAAAGTTTTGATATAGTTACTGCAAGGGCTGTTGCCAGCCTTAACGTTTTAGCCGAATACACGCTACCACTTATTAAAGTTGGCGGTTTATTTATTGCGTATAAAAGCGCAAATGAGGAAGAAGTTAAAAACGCAGAAAACGCAATTTCAATACTTGGTGGAAAAATTGTTAATAAGTTAAGTTATTCACTTTCTAAAAACGCCGGCGAAAGAGTTATTTACGTTATTGAAAAAATAAAAAATACGCCACCACTATATCCAAGGGGAAACGGTAAAGAAAGGAGTAAACCGCTTTGAGTAATTTTGATATTTTAACTACTTGCGCCTTTACCGGGCATAGAATATTAAAAAAAGATTTTAACGAAGATAAATTAAGTAGTATTATCGACACGGTTATTAAAAATGGATATAAAACTTTTTTAGTTGGTATGGCTTGGGGTTTTGATTTGAAAGCATTTGAAATTTTACTTACTAAAAAAAATCAAAACATAGATATTATCGCCTGCGTGCCGTGTAAAAATCAAGAGATGTATTTTAATAAAATAGAAAAAGAAAAGTATATAAATTATCTCAGTAAAGCAGATAAAATCGTATACGTGGCAGAAGAGTATTTTGACGGGTGTATGCAAAAAAGAAACCGTTATTTAGTAGATAATTCTTCACTTTTAATCGCTTATATTTACTCGAATTTTGGGGGAACTAAAAACACCGTTTCCTACGCTGAGAAAAAACAAAAGAATATAATTTACATATAAAAAACCGCCCTATTGGGCGGTTTTAGTTTGGTTTTATAAATTATTGATAGCGTTTTTAATTCGATAAACGCTTTCTTCTTTTTGAAGTATTTCAAGTATCTCAGTTGCACCACCGGGCGTTACTTCAAGCCCTGTTAAAGCAATTCTTAAAACGTAGAAAAGTTGGCGGGATTTAATCTCTAATTTTTCAGCAAGCGTTGATAAAGCGGTAAATAAATTATCGTTAGTAAAATCGCTAATATTAGAGAGTTCTTCAATAATAAACGGCAATACTTTTTTTGCTAACTCTTCGTCGGTTTTTTGTTTTTTGTTTTGATAAAGGGTATTGTCAAACGGTTCAACTTTATTAAAGAAAGAAGTTTTTTCTTCAAACTCTGATAAAATTTCAATTCGTGATTTTATAAGTTTTGCAATTTTATTTATATCGTATTTGCCGTAAAGCGCAGTTTTTTCATAAAACGGGGTAAGCCTTTTTATAAAATCTTCGTCGCTCATTGCTTTTAAGTATTCGCCGTTGAGCCAGCGAAGTTTAACCTCGTCGAAAATAGACGGCGACTTAGAAATTCCCGTTAAATCGAAAAGTTCTATCATTTCACTAAGCGTCATTTTCTCGGCGTTGTTTTTAGGGCACCAACCAAGTAGTGCAACGTAGTTAATAATTGCTTCTTCAATATAACCTTTTGAAATAAAATCGTCAAAGTTAGCGTCGCCGTAGCGCTTTGAAAGTTTACGCGTTGCGTCTTTCATAATGGTTGGAAGGTGGATATAAATAGGTCTTTCCCAACCGAAAGCGTCGTACATAAGGTTGTATTTTGGCGTAGAAGAAAGGTATTCCGTACCGCGAATAACGTGGGTTATACCCATTAAATGGTCGTCAATTACGTTTGCAAAGTTATAAGTTGGCATACCGTCGGATTTAATAAGAACGTTGTCTTCAAGGTCGGCGTAGTCTACTTCTATCGTTCCGTAAATTAAATCTTCGTAACTTGATTTACCTTCAAGCGGAATATTTTGCCTTATTACGAAACTTTCGCCGTTTTTAATTCTTTCTTCGGCCTCTTGTTTAGAAACTTTAAGGCAATGTTTATCGTATTTTCTGTTGCCGTTTTCGTCGGTTAAACTCTCTAAACGCTCTTTTGAACAAAAACAGTAATAAGCACCGCCAAGTTCAATAAGTTTTTTAGCGTAGTCCATATAAAGCGGTTTTCTTTCGCTTTGAGTGTAAGGGCCGTAGTTACCGCCAACGTCAGGGCCTTCGTCATATTTAAGCCCAGACGATAGTAGTGAAGAATATATTACTTCAAGCGCGCCGTCAACAAAGCGTTCGCGGTCGGTGTCTTCTATTCTCAAAATAAAATCACCGCCGTTATGTTTAGCGTATAAATAAGCGTAAAGTGCCGTTCTTAAACCGCCAAGGTGCATAAACCCGGTAGGGCTGGGTGCAAATCTCGTTCTAACTTTTTGCATAAAAACTCCTATCTAAATTTGCTTTCAACGGCAGACTTAATATTTTCTAATCTACCGTCGTAATAATAACTGTAAATTTCCTTTCCGCTTACGATAACGTGGTCAAGTAGCGAAACTTTGTGAAAACTTAAAAAAGTAAACAGTTTTGCCGTTGTTTTATCGTCGTTATCAGACGGAAGTGGATATTTTGAAAAATGGTTGTGCATAATCACGATTGATTTCGGGTTATGTATAAGTATCGCTTTTGTAATATCGTCAAAATTGATAGATACGTTAGAAACGTCGCCGTCGTCAAACTTTGTAGAAGAAATAATTCGCTTTTGCGCGTCAAGATAAAAAACGAAAAGAACTTCATGGTCTAAATTTGCAAAAACTTCAAGCGCAACTTTTTTAGACGCGTCAAGCGTATCCATTTTAGCGGGTGTAACTTCTTTTCTTTTAAGAAGTGAAACGTATCCCACCAAAGAAAGCATATTAGCAGTCGTTTCGCCAACGCCCTTTACTTTGGTAAGGGTTTCGGGGCTTGCAGACAAAACACCGCTAAGCGAACCAAAAACTGAAATTAGTTGATGTGCTAAGGCGTTAGTGTCTTTTCGCGCGATAGAATAACCAAGTAAGAGTTCTAATAATTCGTGTTCGTTAAAAGTTTCTTTACCTTTCTTAAATTTTTCGCGTAGGCGTTGTCTGTGCCCGTCGTGTAAACCACTCATAAAAACTCCTTATTTTTAACATTGTAACATATTTTTCAAAAATTGTTAATTATAATATATACTTTTATCGGTAAAAAGTATATAATAAAATCAATAATAACCGAAAAAGGTAGCAAAATGCAGTTAGATTTACAAAGCGTTATTAAAACTTTATCAAAGTGGGTTGAAATTAAAAGTGTAAAATCCACGCCTTGTGCGGGCGCTCCGTTTGGAAAGGGCGTTAACGATATGCTAATAAAAGCCTTATTAGACGCGGAAATTATGGGTTTTGAAACCAAAAATTACGGCGGTTATATAGGTGAAGTTATATTCGGCGAAGGAAGTGACGAAAAGGGTTTAGCTATACTTTGCCATTTAGACGTAGTTCCCGAAGGCGACCTTTCGCGTTGGGAATTTAACCCGTATAAATTAACTTTGAAAGACGGATTTTTATACGGCAGAGGCGTGCTTGACGATAAGGGCGCGTCGGTAGTTTGCTTGTACGCATTAAAATCGCTTAAAGACGAGGGGTTTATTCCAAGCAAAAAAATCAAACTCATCTTCGGGCTTGATGAAGAAAGTGGTTGGGGCTGTATTGAACATTATAATAAAGTTGCCATAATGCCGGACACGGGCTTTTCTCCCGACGGCGAGTTCCCCGTTTTATACGCAGAAAAGGGGATTTATCACGTTAAGTATAAGTTTGAACTTGATAGTGAAATCGAATATGTTTTAGGTGGGGATAGACCCAACGTGGTTTGCGACAGGGCGGTTGTAAAACTCAAAAACCAACCTGAAATGGTTTTTACGGGTGTTTCAGCGCACGGTTCAACCCCAAATAAAGGGGATAACGCTATAAAAAAAGCGCTTTTATATTTGGTTAAAAAGGGCTTGTTTAATAGTGCTGATTATGAAAATTTATTTAACGATAAACTATTTGAAAACGTTAAAGACGAAAGCGGGCCTTTAACCTTTTCGCCTAACGTAATAGGGGTAGAAAACGGAAAAATAGTAATTACGGTTGACGTTAGATATCCAGCAACTTACCACCTTGCTAAAATCGAAAAATTGCTTAGCCAAATAGGGAATTTTGGAGTTTTATCACATCATAAACCGCTATTTCAAGATAAAAACGGCGAGTTAGTTACAACGCTTAGTCAAGTTTACGAAAAGTATACGGGCGTTAAACTTGAACCCACCGTTACGGGTGGCGGAACTTACGCTCGCGCTCTTAAAAACGGAGTTGCTTTCGGGCCTGCCGAACCGGGCGAAGAGTGTTGCCACGAGCCCAACGAAAGAATAAGCCTTAAAACGCTTGAAAAATGTTTTTATATTTATAAAAATGCCATTAAAGAACTTTCTAAATAAAAAAGCGGACTTTTAGTCCGCTTTTAAGTTTGCGTATAAAATGGTTTGAGTGTCTTTCGTTATTTTAATATCGTTAGAAATTTCAATGCCAAAAATAAGATACACGGTATTGTCTTTTGCGATAAGCGGTAAAGTATCTCTTTTTGAAAGGGGTATTTTTTTATCTATTAAAAACTCTTTTAGTTTTTTAGTTCCACCGCCAAACTTTTTGAAAACGTCACCGTCACGGCGAGTTCTTATAACTGCACCGCTTGGAATTTTATCTCCGTCGAATTTTAGCGTTCCCTTAGATAGCGAAATTTCACAAGCGTTGCCGTTAAAATCAAAACTTCCAACCTTAAAAGGATAAACGTTATCGTCTTTTTTCTCGTTATCCTTATACAAAAGGGCAAAATCGTATTCTTTTTGCGCGATTATCTTTTTAGGAAGAGTAATTTTTGCGCCACTTTGAAGATTTTTAAGCCCCAAAACGTCTAAAACGTGAACGTATTCGTAGTCTTTATTAAGCCCTAATTTTGAAAGGGCGATAATTATAGCGCGTTTTACTAAAACGGAGTTTTGGTTTAGGGGAATATACAGTTTGTTTTCTTTTTCAATGATAATTTTGCTTGCAAGGTCGCTTAAAAACTCGTCTTCTTCCCTGCAAATTGAAGAAAACCTTGCACCGTTGTTTACCGCGTCAGGAAACCTATCAACAATTTTAGGAATAACTTCGTTTCGCAAATAATTTCTTGTGTAAACGCTTAAAAGGTTGGTTTTATCCTGCACGAAAGGTAGGTTATTTTGGGCAATATAATTGTCAATTTGGTCACGCGTTGCGTCAAGCAAAGGGCGAATAATCTTTCCGTTTTGCTTGGGAATTCCACTTGCGCCTTTAAGCCCTGCGCCCCTAAAAATATTAAAAAGTAGGCTTTCAAAATTATCGTCTTTATGGTGGGCGGTGGCGATTTTATCAGCAAAGCCGTCACTTAAAAGTTCATTAAAAATTTCATAACGGAGTTCTCTTGCGCCTTGTTCAAGCGAAAGGGAGTTTTCAGCCGAGTAAGCGGGCGCGTCAACCTTAAAAATTTTAAGCGGAACGGACAACTTTTCACAGTAATTTTTAACGAATTCCGCATCGCTTTCGCTCGCTTTTCCCCTAATTCCGTGGTCGACGTGAACGGCTTTCACCGCAATATTAAGTTTTTCGCGATTTTCAAGTAATAAGTGTAATAGACAAACGCTGTCCTTTCCGCCCGATAAGGCTACGGCTATTACTTCACCGCTTTTAATTAAAGACGTATCAATCATTTTTTTCAAACTTAAACATTTTACTCATTACCGCCATCATAAAGTTGTGCGGTAAAAATTTAGCAAGCACGCGAAGTAGTTTTGCGTATTTGCCGGGAACTACGTAATTCTTTTTGGTTTTATCAACGGTTTTATAGGCAACTTTAACTATATAGTCGGGCTCGTATAAAATATCGAACTTTTTAAGGCTTTCTTTTTCCCCTGCGCGATTAAAAAATTCCGTTTTAACCCAGTAAGGGCAAACGCATAAAACCTTGATTTTTTTAGATTTAAGTTCAAACGCAAGCGCGCGAGAAAAACTTAAAACGGCAGATTTCGTTGATGCGTAAACCGAAAGGTGCGGAACGGGTTCAAACGAACTCATTGAGCCCACTTCTATTACCTTTCCGCCTTCTTTTATATAAGGAAGAACGGCTTGCGTAATTAAAATAAGGGCTTTTAAGTTAAGGTCGACCATACCAGCGTTAGAATTAGCGTCAGAACTAATAAATTCGCCCATTTTACCAAACCCGCTTGCGTTTACAAGAAGTTTAACGTCAGGAGTTTCGGCTTTTAATTTTTCGCTGATTATTTCAATGCTTTTTAAGTCGGTTAAATCAAGTGCCAACGGAACGATTTTCGCGGTAACTTCTTCTTGAAGAGCAATAAGCCTTTCTTCACGGCGCGCAACAACCCAAATTTCATCTAAATTATATCTTTTGTCGGCTTGAACAACGAATTCTCTACCCATGCCGGACGACGCGCCCGTAATAATAGCAATTTTCATAATAAAATTCTCCTAAATATAATATAATGATAGCACAATTTAGTTTTAGTTTCAATAAAAAGGGGGAATAATATTTACCAAAGTATAAAAAAACAGTTGACAAAATATAATAAGTTATGTATTATAAACAAGCAATAAGTCGTCGCGGGGTAGAGCAGCTTGGTAGCTCGTCGGGCTCATAACCCGGAGGTCGTGAGGTTCAAATCCCACCCCCGCAACCAATAAAAATACGGTACACCTTGAGGTGTGCCGTTTTTTATTGCTATGGTGTGATTGAACTTTATGGCTTTTGGTATCTATGAGCCCGCTTTTGCCAAACAAAATTTGTACTAAACAAGAAAGAAAATAGGCAAAAAGGGAACTGCTTTGCCGTAGGCAATGCCTTGGTGCAAAGCACCAAATAACCCGGAGGTCGTGAGGTGACGCGATTTTATAAAAATCGCTATTCCGTCGTACAACTCCTTACAAATCCCTTCCTCAGCCGGAGACGGCAAACC
>JAZLBK010000045.1:0-5184 GCA_045613665.1 Christensenellaceae bacterium
TTTTGGCAGGGAAGACGCGATTCGTTCGCGCTCGCCGATGGTTTTTGAGAATGCTGCTTTGCCTTGAGTCACGACTTGTGGCGAAGATAAAAAAATAAACGCCTTACACTAATGTGTAAAGCGTTTTGGCAGGGGAGACGCGATTCGAACACGCAACCTACGGTTTTGGAGACCGCTACTCTACCGTTGAGCCACTCCCCTAAGCAGTAGCATTATATAACAAAACTTTCGTTTAGTCAACAAAAAATGGCGGTGTGGGTAAAATAATTTATAATTACACTATGTTGACAATATAAGCAAGTAGTATTATAATAATATTAAATATTATTAGGGGCTTATTATGCTTAAAAAAATTGAAATGTATACCGACGGGGCGTGTTCTGGTAACCCAGGCGCTGGCGGATGGGCTTGTATTTTAATATATAATGGAGTTGAAAAGGTTTTGTCGGGTGGTGACCTTGAAACCACTAATAACAAAATGGAACTTTTATCAATAATTAAAGGGCTTGAAGCCTTAAAAGAAAAGTGTGAAGTTACCGTGTATTCCGACTCTAATTACGCCGTTTCGCCTTTTATTAACGGGTATATTGACAACTGGATTTTATCCGGTTGGAGGCTTGCAGATAAAAAGCCCGTTAAAAACCAAGACCTTTGGAAAAGGCTTGTTGAACTTACGGGAGTTCATACTGTAAAATTTGTTAAAGTTAAAGGTCATGCCGATAACGAAAATAATAATAGGTGCGATAAAATTGCCCGCGCTGAAATAAAAAAACTCGTTGGCGTTTAATAGTTATGATTAAAAGTTGAGTTTGTTACATATACTTTTAGTATATGAATTCGACTGAAAAAGCCAAAAAAATATTACTTGCCGTAGCGCTCATATTACTTTCAGGGTTAACGGTGTTATTTTCCGCTTTATACGTAAACACGTTTACGGGCGGTTTTTTTTACGAAAATAAAAAATTGCTTTTATCTACGGTTACGATACTCGTTGCCGTTATAACTTCAATTGCGCTTGCGTATTCTTCATCACAAAACAGAACGGTCTTTAAGGTAAGTGTAGTGGTGTTAACTATCATTTCGGTTGCCCTTTTATTAGTATATTTTCTTAAAATTTCAGGAGTTGCCGATAGAATTGACAGTGTTGAAGATTTGAGAAATTACGTAGCGTCTTTTGGATATTTGGCGGTAATTATATACGTAGTTATGAATTTTTTACAAGTGGTAGTGCTACCTATACCTGGGTTTATTGCTGTGGGAACGGGTGTTGCATTATTTGGACCACTTAAAACGGCTATATATTCGCTTATAGGAATTTTACTGGGCTCTTTCGTTGCCTTTTTTATAGGTAGAGTTCTTGGTTATAAAGTGGTTAAATGGATGGTTGGTAAAGAAACGCTTGATAAAACGTTAAAATCCATTAAAAATAAGGATAAAGTAGTTTTAACCTTTATGTTTTTATTTCCTTTTTTCCCTGACGACGTGCTTTGTTTCGTTGCCGGGCTGTCAAGTATGAGTACGGTGTATTTTGTGGTTATGATAATAGTTTGTAGAATAATTTCAGTTATAGTATCGGCGTATTCTATGAACGGAAATATTATTCCGTATACGACTTGGTGGGGAATTTTACTATGGCTAATTATATTTGCACTTACCGCGCTTTTAGCGGTGTTTTTCTACAAAAAAGGCGACAAGATAGAAAAATTTATTAAAAAACGGTTTCGGAGAAGAAAAAGTGAGAGTAATATTGCACGTAGACCTTAATAATTTTTATGCAAGCGTTGAAATTAAACTTAATCCGTCGCTTGCGGGTAAATATATAGGCGTTTGCGGTAACGTTGAAAATAGGCACGGCATTATCCTTGCTAAATCTGAAAACGCTAAAAAGATGGGTGTAAAAACGGGCATGACTATTTTGGAGGCGAAACGTCTTTGCCCGGAGATAGTTTTCGTTGAGGCAAATCACTCGCATTATATTACTTATTCTAAAATGGTAAGGGCAATTTATAGAGATTACACTGATAAAATCGAGCCGTTTGGGATAGACGAGTGTTGGCTTGACGTAACCGAGTCGGTCAAACTTTTCGGTAGTGGTAAAGAAATTGCCGATAGAATTCGCGAAAGAGTTAAAAGTGAGATAGGGTTAACCGTTTCGGTTGGCGTTTCTTTTAATAAAGTATTTGCAAAACTTGGTTCAGACCTTAAAAAACCCGATGGGACTTTCGTTATTGACCAAAACAATTATAAAAACGTGGTTTGGAATTTGCCTGTTAACGAACTGCTTTTCGTTGGAAAATCAACTGCGCAAAAATTAAATAAAATCAACGTTAAAACAATAGGCGACCTTGCTAATTTTGACGTTAAATTCCTTGAAAAACGGTTTGGAAAGTGGGGTGCGTATTTACATAAATACGCAAACGGTAAGGATGATTCGCCCGTAAACTACGACGGTGAAGACGACGAAATTAAGTCGGTGGGTAATTCTATAACGAGTTATCGCGACCTAAAAAGTGACGACGACGTTAAAATTTTATTTACCGTGCTTGCTGAAAGCGTTTCTTCAAGGCTTATATCTTACGGGCTTGGAAAGGCAACCACGCTATCAATTTTCGTAAGGGACGAGTTTTTAAGTTCAAGTACGCGCCAAGGCAAACTTAAAAATCCAACCGTACTACCAGAAGATTTTATGAGTTTTGCCTTTGAACTTTTCAAGAAAAATTATAATTTTTCAACGGGGATAAGAACGATAGGGTTAAGCGTTAGTCATTTTATAAGCGATTACGAGCAAATTAGTTTTGACGACGCATCATATAACAAAAAACTAAAACTTAATAACGCAATTTCAGGTATTAAAGATAAATATGGCAACAAAACGGTAATAAAGGGCATAGTATTAAAAGATAAAAAACTTATGCGTGAAGACCCTGAGATAGAGCATGAAATTCACCCCGAAGGACAATTATAGTCTAAAACTTAGACTAATTGCTTGATTTAATATAACGGCTGTGATAAAATATAAAGGACTAAAATATAGAGGTGTCAAATGATTGACGGAAAATTGCTTGTAGAAAAATTGCTTGTGTATGCAGACGCGTTCTTAGGACTTAACGCGTTAGACGTTATATATCAAAGAAATTATCTTTTAAGATTGTTTGGCTTTACGGCACCAACCAAAGAAAAATTAACTGCTACTGAAAAGGAAGACATCCGTTCAATGCAGGTTCCCGACGTTTTAATTGACGAAATAATTGCTTTTGCAATAGAAAATAAACTTGCCGACAACGATATTGAGGCGGATTTATTTGCAAATTTCGTAATGGGCGTTCTTTCGCCGAGACCGTCGGAAGTCAACAATATGTTTATGTTGCTTAAAGAAAAACGCGGTTCGCAATCGGCGTGTGATTATCTTTATAACCTTTGCATTAAAAACTATTACATAAGAAAAACTGCAATTGATAAAAATATCAAATGGTCGGCGGACAAGCAGGATATTCCCTTTGAAGTTACCATAAATTTAAGCAAGCCCGAAAAGAGCAATAAAGACGTTGCTAAACTATTAACTGCGCCAAAGGGCGATAAATACCCCGAGTGTAATCTTTGTAAAGAAAACGAGGGTTACTACGGAACGCTTACACATCCAGCAAGAACTAATTTGAGAACTATTTCTCTTTCGCTTGCCGGTGAAGAATGGGCTATGCAATATTCTCCATATCTTTATTTTGACGAGCATTGCATTTTGTTTAGTAAAAAACATACGCCTATGTGCGTTAATGGGACTACGGTAGAAAGGCTTTTTGATTTTATTGAACTTTTCCCTAACTATTTCGTAGGTTCTAACTCGGATTTGCCGATAGTTGGCGGTTCGATACTTAATCACGAACACTATCAAGGTGGTAAATACGAAATGCCACTTCATAAGGCTAAGGCGTTTGAAACGTATAAGTGCGAAGATTATCCTGACGCTACCGTTGAAGTTGTAGATTTTTATAATTCGGTAGTAAGAATTACAGGATTTAACCGCAATACCGTTCAAGCCCTTGCAACCGAAGTTATTGAAAAGTGGAAAAAGTACAGTGATGAAAGCGTTATGATTATTGCCGAGGAAAACGGTGTAAGGCATAACACCGTTACGCCGATAGCAAGGTTTTTAAGTGACAGTAGATACTGTATTGAACTAATTTTAAGAAACAATATTACTACCGAAGAGTATCCCGACGGGCTTTATCACGCTCACCCAGAATACCATAACATCAAAAAAGAAGGTATCGGCTTAATTGAGGCTATGGGTTTATATATTCTTCCTGCAAGGCTTAAACGTCAATTTGGTTCAATAAGTGAAATTCTTGCGCACAAGGTAGAATATAAGCCTGACGAAATTGCTAACGAAAGTCACGATTTATACGTTCATAGGGATATGATAGCAAAACTTATGAAACAACATCCGCGCGTTAAAGATGTTAAGAAGGCTAACTCGATTATTACTGAATACGTTAACGGCGTTTGTGCAAACATTTTATACAATACGTCAGTATTTGCTAAGGACAGTAACGGCGTTCTTGCTTTTAATAAGTTCTTGGCAACCTGTAATATTAAATAATTAGGAGTAAGTTATGATTAGATTAGATGGTAAAGTTGTAATTATTACCGGTGGTGGTAGAGGTATAGGTTACGGCCTTTCAACTGCGTTTGCGAAAGCGGGCGCTAAACTCGTAATTACGGGTAGAACTGAAAGCACTTTAATTTCGGCAAAGGAAAGCCTTGAAAGAGATTACAATGCCGAAGTTTTAACTGTAACTGCCGACGGTGCTGATGAAACTGCAATTAAAAACGTTATTCAAAAAACAGTTGAAAGGTTTGGTAGGATTGACGCTGTCGTAAATAATGCACAAGCGTCGTCGTCGGGCAAAATGCTTATCGACCACACCAAAGAAGATATTGACCTCGCGATTTATTCTGGTATTTACGCAACTTTCTTCTATATGAAAGAGGCGTATCCTTACCTTAAAGAGAGTAAAGGTGCGGTTGTAAACTTTGCGTCAGGCGCAGGTTTATTCGGTAGAATTGCTCAATCTTCTTACGCTGCCGCGAAAGAGGGTATAAGAGGCTTATCACGCGTTGCCGCAACTGAGTGGGCGCCAGACGGAATAAGGGTAAACGTAATTTGCCCCCTTGCTATGACCGAAG
>JAZLBK010000046.1:0-1658 GCA_045613665.1 Christensenellaceae bacterium
AAAAAAACTTCCGCGCTAAGTTGAGCGCGGAAGCAATTTAATTAAATTATTTATTTTTAAGTAATTTTTTACCTTTTCTAAGTTCGTCGGCATCTTTTACTTCGCCCGTAACCATTTTAGAAAGTGCAATAAGCGCGATAACGTTAGGTATTACCATAAGGTAGTTAAAGAAGTCGGTAAGTTCCCAAACTAAATCGTTTTGGAATACTGAACCAAGCACGATAAACACTAACGAAATTATAGTGTAAACGATAGTTCCCTTTTTCTTAAACAAGTATTCGAAATTGATTTTACCAAACAAATTCCACGATAATATAGTTGAAAAAGCAAAGAAAGTAAGACATACTGCAACGAAAACGTTACCGATAGTATTAACCACGTTACCACCGCCAAACGCAATACCAAAACCAGTTGCAACAGCGTTAGTTTTAGAAACGTTAGTCCATAAATCAGAGTTTGCACCACCATTTACGTAAAGGGTTGTAATTACGATAAACGCGGTCATAGTTAACACGATAAACGTATCCATAAACACGCCGAACATTGCTGAACAACCTTGTTCGTGAGCAGTTTTTACGTTTGCTTGCGCGTGAGCGTGAGGAGTTGAACCCATACCTGCTTCGTTAGAGAAAAGACCACGTTTAGCACCTTGTTGAATTGCTATAACGATTGCGCCCCAGAAACCACCGCCGATAATCGCTTCAGGATTAAACGCGTATTCGAAAATCATACCTATTGCTCTTGGGATAGAAGTAATTCTTAAACAAAGAATAATAATACCGCCAACAATATAAATAAGTGCCATTATAGGAACGAGTTTTTCAGTAACCGACGCAAGACGTTTAGCCCCGCCGATAAATACGAAACCAGCAATAACAGCGATAACGATACCAACTATAAGGCTAATCCACCAAACGTTATCACCTGCAATTGCGTTACTTACCGCACCACCTATTGAGTTAGATTGTACCATACTACCAACAAAGCCAAGTGCAATAACGGTAGCAATCGCAAAGAAAACTCTTAAAAATTTACCAAAACCGTTGTTAAACGCTTTCTTTATGTAATAAACAGGACCACCTGAAACTGAACCGTCTTCATTAACGACACGAGTTTTTTGTGCAAGAACCGCTTCCGAATAAATGGTAGCCATACCTAAAAAGGCAATAATCCACATCCAGAAAATAGCACCCGGACCACCCGTTAAAATAGCGCCGGTTGCACCGATAATGTTACCCGTACCAACCTGAGCCGCAACAGCAGTTGCAAACGCTTGGAAAGAACTCATACCGCCTTTTTGAGAATTATCTTTAAGTTTGATATTCCCAAATACTTGCTTTGCGCCTTGACCAAAGTAACGAACTTGAACGAACTTTGTTTTAATCGTAAAGAATAAACCAACGCCTACAAGCAATACAACGAGAAAGTAACCCGAAAAATACGAGTTAAAATCCGCAAAGAATTTTAGAAGCGACGCTTCAATTTGTGCCCACATAATCATTTCTCCTTAAAAAAAATTAAAAATAAAACGGAGTTATCTTTAATAGACAACTCCGAAAAATTACTAACTACTTTACAGTTTTACTGCTACGTAATATTAAAGCCAACTGTCCTTTCACCTGAGAGTTTCGCGTTATTACTAACACTTGCACCTTCGG
>JAZLBK010000047.1:0-13072 GCA_045613665.1 Christensenellaceae bacterium
ACAGTACGCAAAGTAAAGAAGAGGCGCTTATAACTCAAAAACTCGTTGAAGAAGAACCGCTTGATATAAACACGGCAAAGATTATTGAAAACGCCGTTGAAAAGGTTGGAAGTTTTGAAAATAGCCTTAAAACTATACTTAGGCTTTTAGACCTTGACCGCCTTGCCGTTAAGGAAAGCCGTTTGTCAAGCGCTGACACGCAAGAACTTATCTACGTGATTGACCGTTTTGAAGAAAAGTTAAAGGAAAAAGACAAAGAAAAAATTTCACTAATTTACCTTGCTTATCTCTACGCAGTTAGACCTTTCAAAAAATTAAAAACTAACGTTAAAAGAATAACCGAACTTTTAATTGAAGAACAAATAGTTTAACGGTTAAAAGGAGTAAACAATATGCGTGCAGTAGTTCAACGCGTTAAAGAAACGGTGTTAAAAGTTAACGGCGAAACAATATCTTCAATCCCTTACGGGTTAATCGTTTATTTTGGCGTTAAGAAGGGTGACGACGAGAAAAAGGCTTTATATCTTGCTCAAAAAATTTCAAAACTTAGAGTGTTTGAAGACGAAAACGGAAAGATGAATAAGTCTGTTATTGACGTTAATGGCGAAATATTAAGCGTTTCTCAATTTACTTTATACGGTGACGTTTCTCATGGAAATCGTCCGGGGTTTTCAGATGCGGAAATACCAGAACTTGCAAGCCCGATGTACGATTATTTTTGCGAAAAACTGATAGAGCAAGGCGTTGTAGTTAAAAGGGGAATATTTGGTGCGGATATGAAAATTACGCAACTTAGCGACGGGCCCGTTACCATAATTTACGATATTTAATATGCAAAATTCACTTAAAGAAAATTTAATAGGTTTAGGCGCAGATTTGGTTGGGTTTTCACGGCTTGATAAAAGCCCTATTGAAAACCAGCCCAGCCTTGTATACGCCGTTACGGTTGCCGTTAAGATAACCGATGCGGTTTTAAGAACTATAAACAATCGCCCCACGCAAGAGTATTTTCACGAATACCGTTCTGCAAACGCCGTTCTTGATAGAATTACCTTTTTAGGTGCAAGGTTTATAGAAAAACAAGGGTATAATGCGTTTCCTATTGCGGCGTCGCAGTCAACAAGTGACGATAAAAGTTCATATAAGGGTTTATTTCCGCATAAGACGGGCGCGGTTTTATCTGGGCTTGGGTTTATAGGTAAAAGCGGATTGTTTATATCCACTAAATACGGTAGTAAAGTTAGGCTTGCAACAATTTTAACGGATATGCCTATTTGTCGTGAGCAAGATATCGTTTCTAACGGTTGCGGTAATTGTAAAGAGTGTGAAAGGGCTTGTCCCGCCGGTGCAATAAGTGGAATTTGCTATGAAGTAGGCATGTCGCGCGAGGACTTTTTTTCGGCTGAAAAATGCAGTAATAATATGAAAAATTACAAAGACGTAGGCAGGGGTGCCGTTTGTGGAATTTGTATCAAAGTGTGCCCGTATAACAAGTTAAAATAAATTGACAAATTGATAATATTATAGTATAGTTAATAAAAAGTTACGAAAGTTAGTGTTATGAAAGATTATAAAATTTCTCTCGCCGGTGATTTAGGTAGCGGTAAAACTACCGTCGGCGAGATTTTAAGTAAAAAATACAACCTAAAAAAGATTTCAATCGGTCAAATTTTAAGGGAAATGGCGAGCGCGCAAGGTATGAGTGTTGCCGAGTTTAATACCTATATGGAAACTCACCCCGAATACGATAATTTGGTTGATGAAAAACTTAAAAGTTACGAAAAGGAAAGTGGTAATTATCTTTTCGATTCGCGTATGGCGTGGCATTTCGTTCCGTCAAGTTTTTCAGTTTATATGAAAGTTGACGTTGTTACTGCGGCACATAGAATTATGAGTGCTGACCGTGAAAACGAAAAGTATCCAAGCGTTGAGGTTGCGGTAAGTAGACTTACCGATAGGCGAAATAGCGAACTTTTAAGATACAATTCCCTTTACGGAGTTGATATTTCTAATTTATCAAACTACGATTTAGTGGTTGATACGAGTGGTAAAGCACCGGAAGAAGTAGCGTCTATCATAATAGATAATTTTGAAAAATGGATTGAACAAAATAACTAAGGAGTATTAAAATGCATTGGGCTCATAAATTGGCAGAAGAAGTAATTAAAAGAAACCCTAATAAAGAAGAATACGTTTGCGCGGCGGGAATTAGTCCGTCGGGCTCAGTTCATATAGGCAATTTCCGTGATATTGCAACAAGTTACTACGTTGTAAAAGCACTTAGAAAAATGGGTAAAAAAGCAAGGCTTTTATTCTCGTGGGACGAGTTTGATAGGCTTAGAAAAGTTCCGTCAAACGTTGCACCTATTTGCCCTGATTTCGATAAGTATTTAGGTATGCCTTACGCTCTTATTCCAGACCCGTATAAAACTCATAATAGTTACGCTGAGCACAACGAAAAAGAGTTTGAAGCCTCACTTGAAGAGTTGGGTATTGACGTAGACTTCCGCTATCAAGCAAAAAAATATATGAACGGCGACTACGTTGACGGTATTATTAACGCTATTAAAAAGCGTAAAGAAATTTACGACGTTTTGATGGAATACAAAACGCAAGATAGCGACGAGGGTGAAAGAGAAAATTACTACCCCTTAAACGTTTATTGTAAAGAGTGTGGTAAGGATACTACCAAGGTTATAGGTTCAAGTGAAGACGGGGAAGAAATAACCTACGTTTGTAAGTGTGGCGCAACTCATACCGTAAAGGTAAGAGAATATCATATGATAAAACTCGTTTGGAAGGTTGACTGGCCTATGCGCTGGGGTTACGAAGGCGTTGACTTTGAGCCGGGTGGTATCGACCACGCAGCCGCAAGCGGTAGTTTCGTAGTGGCAAGCGATATTGCAAGAAAGGTTTTAGGCGTTGAGCCACCGCTTTTCCAGGGTTACGGTTGGCTTTCTATTGCAGGGCTTGGCGATATGCACTCGTCAACGGGTAACAATATAACTCCTGCAACGGTTATGAAAGTTTACGAGCCTGATATGATTCGTTGGTTGTTTGCAAAATACGAACCTAAGGCTGGTTTCAGTTTTAATTTTGACGATACTATTATTCGCCACTATTCAGAGTTCGATAAAGGTCTTGAAGCGTATAAAAACGGCGAGGCTGACGAGTATAACGAGTGGGTTTACGAACTTTCGATGCTTGACGGTAATAAAACTCGTTCAAAAGTTCCGTTTGGCGTGTTGTCAAGCGTTGCTACGATTGTTGACTTTAATCCCGCTTCGGTTAAAGAAATTTTACAAAAGGTTGGTGTTGAGTTTACCGAAAACGACATAGTAAGGCTTGAAAGGGTTAAAAACTGGATTACCGTTCATCAACCTAATAAACTTTATAAACTTTTGAAAGAGAAAAACCAAGAATTTTACGCTACGCTTTTAGATGAAGAAAAAACTGCTGTAAAAGAACTTTATAACTATCTTTTAGAAACGGAAGTTATAACCGAAAAAGAAGTTCAACAGTATTTATATTCTTTAATAAATGACGTTAACCTTTCTAAAAAGGAAAATATGCAACGTCAACAAAAGTTCTTTAAGGTATTTTACAATCTCTTATTCGGTACGGATATGGGACCAAGGCTTTACCTTTTCCTTGCTGCAATCGATAAAAATTCTTACCTTGAATTACTTAATTTCTAAATTAAAAACCTCCGATTTTATCGGAGGTTTTTTGTTATTTTTTATTGTGGGGGAATACCCATACCGTTTGAATTCTAAAACTAATAATTGCAAGAATTAAGTCGGTTAGCAACTTAAATATTACGGGCGATATTTCAAAAAAGTTAAGATACGTTGTTATAAGCGTTGTGGCTATTAGTAAGCCTGCCCATAACGTATAATATCTAATTATAGTAGACTTTCCTTTTCCGTTAAATACGATTTTGCAGTTGATAAAGTAGTTAACAACCGAAGAAAGTATTCTTGAAGTAATTGCAGTAAGTATGAGCCTATGCGTTTCAATAAGCCCTGCAAACAGTAAATACAAGCATAGCGAGTAAACTCCAAGTTCAACTATTGCAGATAGTATTACGCCTATTAAATAAAAGTTCACGTTTTTAAGAAGAACGCCCCATACCTTAACGCTGTCACTAAACGTCTTAAAATGGGAACGCCTTTCAACGTCGTCGGGCTTTTCTTCGTATATGGTTTCAATAGGAACTTCTATAAAATTGACGTGTTGTTTATATAAAACTATAAGCATATTCATTTCATACTCAAACCTATTGCCCCAAATTGCAAGCATTTTATCAATTAGTTTATATGAAAACGCTCTAAGTCCCGTTTGAGTATCGGTTACCTTTAAGCCGTATAAAAGCCTAAACATACGCCTTGTATTAACGTTTCCAAATCGCGAGCGTTTAGGTACGTTTGGTGAAGAAAAATCACGCGCGCCGAGAATTAAACTGTCTTTATTTTCGCGGGCGGAATTAGCAAGATTCAAAACGTCACTAACCGAGTGTTGCCCGTCGCAATCGGCGGTAATAATCACGGTGTTTTCGTCAAAATTTTCTTTAATATATGAAAACGCGTGTTTTAGTGCGTAGCCCTTGCCTTTGTTTTGAGGGTATTCAAGCACGGTAACGCCGTCAATCAATTTTGCACTGTCAAAAACGTTTTGGTATTTTTGTGCGGAACCGTCGTTAACAACGATTACGTTATCCGTACCGCCTTTTATTAGCGCGTTGAGATAGTCTATAAATTTTAGTGGCGGCTCGTAAGCGGGTATTACAACGGTAATATTATCTAATTTCATCATTTCACCATATTATATAAGAAATTAACTTAAAATTTAGAGTTTGTTTTGTCAAATTATACGATTTAATCGGGAATAGCAAAGTTAATTGCGTCTTGAATTACTTGCAAGTTAAACTCTTTATCTCTGTAAATTTCTCCGTCTACACAAAGGTCGAATTCCTTACTTGAATATAATCTTACGCTATTGCATTGTTTATACGTTACTATTTTATCAAATCTTCTATCTTGTAAATGCAATCCCTTTTCATACTTTTTAATTAGGCGTAAAAGGGTAAATATTGAAACGGGTTTTACAAGGCAAACTTCTATGAGCCCGTCGTCAATTTTATAGTTGGGCGCGCAGTTGTATTTTCCGCCGGCGTAACCGCCGTTTGCAAAAGAAGAAAGTAGCAACTTACCGTCTGGATTTATAATTTTACCGTCAACTTCAACCCAAACGGAGTGTTTCATACCCCTAAAAAGCGCGTCGATAATCCCACGAGTATAAGGATTTTTAGTCTTGCCCTTTAAGGAATTAGCAACTTTGCAAACGTGGGCTTCTAAACCTAAATTTATAACGTTGAGAGAATATGCGTTATTAACTTTTATAACGTCAACCAAACGGTTTTTAGCGTTAAAAAGTTTTTCAAGGTCTAAAAACCTTTCTTTTCCACCAACAGATTTTATAAAATCGTTACCGCTACCGCAGGGGTAACAAGTTACGCTTGCATTTTTAATTCCCACAATTCCGTTAACTACTTCGTTAAGCGTACCGTCGCCACCGCAAGAATAAAATCTAATTTCATCTTCATTATGCGACAGCGCAAATTCCCTTGAAAATTCGGTAGCGTCTTTCACACTTGAGGTTACGTATAGGGTAATATCGTAATTGTATTTATACTTTTGTAAATTTTTAGAAAGAGTGTTAAAAGAATTTTCAAATCCAGCAACGGGATTTATTATAAATACGTGTTTCATACGCCCTCAAACTAAATTATTATATATAAATTTTATCACAATCAACTTAAATAATCAATACAATTAAAAATATATTTATTTTAATAAATAAAATTTTATAAAACCCCTTTTAATTGAAAAAAAATTGTTGTATAATTATTCTACAAGAATTTTTTGAATTTTTTTGAAAAAACTGTTGACAAACTATTTTTCGTGCTATATAATTATGATAGTGATAATCATTATCACTTTTGGAGAATTTATGAGTAAGCAAAAGCAAGTAGTTTATAACGCAGTTAAATCAAGTTGTGACCACCCTTCTGCTGAAACCGTTCTACTGAGAAGTAAGGCGGAGATGCCTTCAATTAACATAGCAACCGTTTATAGAAATTTGGGTGCTTTAATAAAAGAAGGCTTGGTTAAAAAAATCGTTGCTGACGGTGGGGATAGGTTTGATAAAACGTTAATCGACCACGCACATTTTCAATGTAGAATATGCGGTAAGGTGGTTGACGTTGAGGGTATTGATTGTTCTACGCTATCTAATTACAATAAAAACGGAAAAATTGAAAGTGTAGACGTGTCGCTTAAAGGCGTTTGCATAAATTGTAATGAAACTAATTAAGGTTAAAACCTTATAAAAATATAAAATTATATTTAAGGAGAATTTATATGGAACTTAAAGGCACTAAAACCGAAATGAATTTAAGAGAGGCTTTTGCAGGTGAAAGCCAAGCGCGCAACAAATACACTTATTTTGCAAGCGTTGCTAAAAAAGAAGGTTACGAACAAATCGCTGAACTTTTCTTAAAAACTGCTGATAACGAAAAGGAACACGCTAAACTTTGGTTTAAGCATCTTGGCGAACTTGGAAACACCGCTGAAAACTTAATAGCGGCTGCGGCTGGCGAAAACGGCGAGTGGACTGAAATGTACAAGAGAATGGCTGAGGAGGCTGACGCGGAAGGCTTTAAGGCTATTGCAGCTCAGTTTAGAATGGTTGCTAAAATTGAAAAATCACACGAAGAAAGATATCTTGCCCTTCTTGCTAACGTAAAAGACGAAAAGGTGTTCGCAAAAGACCAAGAAACCGTTTGGGAGTGTAGAAACTGCGGTCATATGCACACGGGTAGCAAGGCTTTGGAAGTATGTCCTGTATGCGCTCATCCTAAGGCGTTCTTTGAAGTAAGAAAAGAAAATTACTAAGAAATTACACCCGAACGCAGTTCGAGTGTTTTATCTTAAAAAACCTTATAAGAGGTAATAATGAAAGGTCTTATAATAAAAAACGCTTATTTTAAGTTAGACAGCGTTGAATATCAAATAAATAGAATTAAAGAAGAACTTGAAAAATTAGGCGTTTTGGTTGACGTTGTAAATAACGGCTACTCAGTATATCTTAACGAAAACGGCGAAGTCGTTTCTTCATATAAAGATTACGATTTTTGCGTATTTTTAGATAAAGACAAATATCTTGGCGAAATGCTTGAAAAATCAGGGCTAAAAGTTTTTAACAACTATCGCGCCATTGAAGAGTGTGACGATAAAATGAAAACTTTACTTAAACTTTCAGGTAGCGGAATAAAAATACCCAAAACTATTTCCGCGCCATTGTGTTTTACGCCTAACGCAAAAATTTCTAATAAAGATGCCGAAGAGATAGTAGACAAACTTGGTTTGCCGTTAATTATGAAAAAGAGTTTTAGTTCGCTTGGTAAAGGGGTCTATTTAATAAACTCTATAAACGAACTAATTAGCGCGGTTAACGAAAGCCCTTTCGAACCTAAAATTTATCAAGAGTTCATATCTTCAAGTTACGGTAAAGACGTAAGAATTATCTGCATAGGCAAAAAATACTTTGCGTCGATTTTAAGGTCGTCTAAAAATGACTTTCGCTCAAATTCCGCGCTTGGTGGTAGCGCAACGGCTTACGAGCCCAGCAAGGAATTTATAGCGGTTGCCGAAAAGGTTGCTGAAATACTTAACCTTGACTATATGGGTATTGATTTACTCTTTTCAAGCAACGGCAAGCCGGTGCTTTGCGAAGTTAATTCTAACGCGTTTTTTACCGCTATGGAAAAGGCTTGCAAGGTAAACGTAGCCAAAGCGTATGCGGAACATATTGTAAAAACTATAAAAAATAGGTTATAAAATGCAAGCAAAAAAGTGTAAAAACGGCGGTAAAACGTCTACTAAAAAAGGAATATTTAGTTTTTTAGCAGTTTTATTAGTGCTTATAGTTTCTTATTCGCTAAACGTTTACACTCACTCTTTCGTGGAGGCTAACAACAAACTAATATCCCTGTTTTTATACGCAATTTTAGGTTATTGTGGTTTTTACGTTTTATACTATATTACCTATTTTATAACCTTGCTTTTATATAACAAAAAGTGTAAAAAATTAGCAAAAAATGTAATTTCTTGTGACGACGACGTTTCTAATCTCTTTTCAAACGATAAACACCGTTTTTCGTACGATAAAAATCTTTCTTTTAACGATAATATCAACGTGTATAAAGAGGGGGTTTTTAACCTTATAAAACAAATAGCCGGCGGTTACAGTGTGGGTAAGGGGCAATACTATTATCTTAACTTTACAGTTTACGACGCTATCAAAATTATAAATGATGCGGTTGACGGAATTGACGTTAAAATCTCGCCTATATTTAAGTTTTTACGCGCCGAAGATAGACCGCTTAAAACGGTAGAAAAACTACTTGTAAACGCACTTGAAAACGAGGGGCAATTAGACGTAGTTGAGCCACAAAAATCTAAAAACGCAATAGTTCAATCGTTGGTAATTAAAGCAAAGCAAGTTGGAATTTCACTAATTAAAACTCCGCTTGAAAACGCGCTTAACGACCTAAGAGTTTTCGTTGGTTACGAGGCTTTTAAGGTATATAGTAAAAGCGGAAAACCTTATTTGCCTTCTTCTAAGGAGGTAGATAATGGATAAAATTTTACTTGCATTATCAAACGTTTTTAACCTTTTATTTATTATTTCTGCCGTAACGTTCGGCGTATCGTTAGCGGTAAAAACTATGCTTATTAAAACGGTTAAAAAAATCAATCAAGAAAGTTCCATAAATTTCGATAATATAAAGGATTTTGAAACAAAATCTAACTGCGAAAACGCGATTGAAGAACTCCGTTTAAGATATGAAAAACACACGTTAGAAGTTAAAAAAACAAACAAAATAAAACGCAAAAATAAAGTTAGAAAATTATTTAAACTAAGCGAGTTGAAATTGGACGAGCAAAGCGATAATTTAAAAGACATTTTTATTTCGCTGTTTAGAGACGTTTCGTATAAAATCGACGGAAAGGGCGGATATCTAAACTTTTCTAAAAACGAACTATTCGCTATGGTTAGAACGCTAATTGAAAGGCTAAATAAAATACTTAACTCAACGGGAATAATTTGGCTTAAAACTATTAAAATTCCCTTTTACATAGAGGCGATTAAACTATACGGTAGCATTGAAAAAATCACTTCAAAACCAAGCGTAATTTTAGTTACCTATATAATTAATTTTTGCTTAGCCGTTTCAAGATTTATTTCCCCCGTTAGCGCAACGAAAAAACTTGCAGGTAGCCTACTTGACGATAGTTTTTCTTCGATACTTGCGTCAACGCTTATAACGGTAATAGGAAAAGAGTGGGCGGTTTTGTGTTACGAAAAGGAACTTTCCCGCCAAAATGAAAGCATAAAAGTTGCTTAAATTGTTAATTAAATAACTAACTATATTTTATAAAAATATATTTACAAACTTCGTTGCTTGTGCTATAATACCTTGTGGTAATAAAAAGTTCACGATTTTTAGTTGGGAGAAAGATGGTAGGTAAAATTCACTCGGTTTTTTCAGGCGGTACGGTTGACGGGCCCGGGATACGTTTCGTCGTATTTATGCAGGGTTGTCCGCTAAGGTGTAAATACTGCCATAATCCTGACAGTTGGAAGGTGGGCGCGGGCGAAGAGAGGTCGGTTGCCGACTTGGTTAACGAAATAGTTAGATATAAAAATTACTACGGCGAAAAGGGTGGCGTTACCGTTTCGGGTGGCGAACCGCTTTTGCAGATAGATTTTGTAACCAAACTTCTTAAAGAAGTAAAATCTCGCGGTATAAACACGGCGGTTGACACTTCTGGGTTTACCTTTAATCAAAACGACGCAAGCGTTTTAGAAAAACACGCGTTGCTTGACGAGTTTGTCGATTTATATCTACTTGATATTAAGCACGTTGATAGCGCCGTTCATAAATCAATTACCGGCGTTAGTAACGAAAATACGCTAAACTACGCTAAGTGGTTGTCAAATAGGGGTAAGCGCATTTGGATAAGGCATGTTTTAGTTCCCGGATTGACTGACGACGAGCAAAGTTTAACAAACCTTTCAAATTTTATAAAAACTATTAACGTTGAAAAGATAGAAGTTTTACCCTATCATACTATGGGCGAAGTTAAATATCAAAATTTAGGTATAGAATATCCGCTTAAAGGCGTAGAGCCACCGAGTAAAGAAAGCGTTGAAAGGGCAAAGCGAATATTAGGAGTTATTAAGTGATAAACGACGAGAATTATAAGCAAGCGCTGAAAGGTATGCAAGTGGTTGAAGTTAGTGGAGAGTCTTGCGCTAATTGTCTAACGCTTATGCCTATGCTTTACGAAGTAGTAAAGGGTAGAGATAATCTTGAACTCGTTCATATCGAGGCGAGCGAAAACACCAAAAACTTTTTAGAAGAGTATGGCGTGGACAGAGTTCCCACGGTATTGCTTTTAGACGAAGGCAAGGCGTTTGCAAGGGCGGTTGGGTTTCAACCGCAAGAAATCTTCGAACTTTGGCTTGACGCTATGATTGAAGAGTACGAAAAAACAAAAAACTAAGTAATTAGGCTACGCGCCATTAAACAAATTTACATTAAGGAGTATTTATATGAAACAGTATAAAGGTTGGGAAGGTTTTATACCTGGAAAATGGAATAATGACGAGATTGACGTAAGAGACTTTATTCAAAAAAACTACACACCGTACGAAGGTGATGATTCTTTCCTTGCCCAAGCAACCGACGCGACCAAAAAACTTTGGGAAGAAGTATTAGTTCTTTTCAAGAAAGAAAGAGAAAACGGCGGTGTATTAGACGCTGATACTAAGGTAGTTTCTACCTTAACTAGCCACGCACCCGGCTACATTGACAAGGAACTTGAAAAAATCGTAGGCGTTCAAACCGACGCTCCGCTTAAACGTTCACTTCAACCGTTCGGCGGTATCAAAATGGCAAGCCAAGCGCTTGAAATGTACGGTTATAAAATTGACGAAGGCGTAAACGAAACGTTTACAAAATATAGAAAAACTCATAACGACGGTGTATTTGACGCTTATACCCCTGAAATGAGAGCAGCGCGTTCTTCTCATATTTTAACCGGTCTTCCTGATACTTATGGTAGAGGTAGAATTATCGGCGACTATCGTAGAGTTGCGCTTTACGGCGTTGATTACCTTATCGTTAAGAAAGAAGAAGACAAAGCGCTTATTTGTGGCGAAATGACCCCTGATAAAATTAGAGATAGGGAAGAAATTTCTGAGCAAATCAAGGCTCTTAAAGGTCTTAAAGCAATGGCTCAATCATACGGTTTTGATATCAGCGAGCCTGCAACCACCGCACAAGAGGCAATTCAAGCTCTTTACTTTGGTTACTTAGGCGCTGTTAAAGACCAAAACGGTGCGGCAATGAGTATCGGTAGAACTTCTACTTTCATTGATATTTATATTGAAAGAGATATTAAAAACGGAATTCTTACCGAAACCGAAGCACAAGAACTTATGGACCACTTCGTTATGAAACTTCGTATGGTAAGATTTATGAGAATTCAATCTTACAACGAACTTTTCTCTGGCGACCCAACTTGGGTAACCGAAGTTATCGGTGGTATGGGTGTTGACGGTAGACCTTTGGTTACCAAAAACTCTTTCCGTGTTCTTCACACTCTCGTTAACTTAGGACCTGCACCAGAACCTAACCTTACCGTTCTTTGGTCTAAAAATCTTCCCGCTAACTTTAAAAAGTTCTGCGCTAAGATTTCTATTCAAACTTCGTCAATTCAATACGAGTCTGACGACCTTATGCGCCCTGAAATGGGTGACGACTACTCAATTGCATGTTGCGTATCGTGTATGAAAACTGGTAAAGATATGCAGTTTTTCGGCGCGCGTGCTAACCTTGCTAAGTGTTTGCTTTACGCAATTAACGGCGGTAAGGACGAAATGTTGAAAGACAAGGCTGGTAAGCCTATGCAAGTTGCTCCTAAATATCAAGCAATTACGTCTGACGACGCGCTTGATTTTAACGACGTTATGGATAAATACGACACCATGATGACTTGGCTTGCAGACGTTTACGTTAACGCGCTTAACCTTATTCACTACATGCACGATAAATACGCTTACGAAGCAATCGAAATGGCTCTTCACGATACTAAGGTAAGAAGATTCTTTGCTACCGGTGTTGCTGGTCTTTCTTGCGTAGCCGATTCGCTTTCTGCAATCAAATACGCAAAAGTATACCCGATTAGAAATGAAGACGGTATCGTAACCGATTTCCGCATTGAAGGTGATTTCCCCAAATACGGCAATAACGACGATAGAGTAGACAGTTTAGCAGTTGACCTTGTTAAACGCTTTATGAACAAAATTAGAACTCACTTTACGTATAGAGAGTCAGTTCCTACCATGAGTATTTTAACTATTACTTCTAACGTAGTTTACGGTAAGAAGACTGGTAATACTCCTGACGGTAGAAGGGCTGGTGAACCGCTTGCTCCTGGTGCTAACCCGATGCACGGTAGAGATACTCACGGCGCACTTGCTTCACTTGAATCAGTTGCTAAAATCCCTTACGAATATTCAAGAGACGGTATTTCTAATACCTTCTCAATCACACCAGAATCTCTTGGTAAAGACGATTAATATAATAAATAATATAGGAGGTATATATTATGTCACAAAAAACTGAAAACCTTGTTAATATGTTAGATGCTTACTGTGCTGACGGTGGTCACCACTTAAACGTAAACGTTTTCAATCGTGAAACTTTACTTGATGCACAAGCACACCCAGAAAAATACCCTCAACTTACAATCCGTGTATCGGGTTACGCTGTAAACTTTAATAAACTTACTAAAGAACAACAAGACGACGTAATCTCTCGTACAATCCACGAATCAATGTAAAAGGCTCTTCTGTGATAAAGTTTAATAAAGTCTAAATGAAACACTGCGTAATAGTGCGTTAAACCCACTCGGCAATACGGCTAGTATAGCCTTCG
>JAZLBK010000048.1:0-1888 GCA_045613665.1 Christensenellaceae bacterium
AAGAAACGTTTGATATTGTTCAACAAGTCCGTGCAGGACGAAGGAGCTTAACCGATATGGGTACACCACATATGCTATCGGGATTGCTCTATTGTGCCGACTGTGGAGAAAAAATGTATCTTTGCCGTTGTACAACTATGAATCAAAAAGAGTATTTTAATTGCTCAACCTATCGCAAGAAAAAGAAGAAATATTGTACGTCGCACCAAATAACGGCACACGCCGCTTTGACTCTAATTCAAAACGATATACAATATACGGTTAGGTTTGCAAAGAAATATAGGGACGAGTTTTTCAATATTCTTAAACGTTGTACTGACATAAGGACTAAACGGGAAATGACTTCTGCTATCGAAGAAAAAGAAGAAGCGGAAAATCGTATAACCGAACTTGATAAGATAATTCAAAGTCTTTATGAAGATAAGGTTGCAGGAAAATTATCCGAAGAACGCTATATGAAAATGAGCGATAACTATGAAGCCGAACAAAAAGCCTTAAATGAAAAGTTAAGTCGCATAAAGGCGGAAATAGAAAAAGCCAAAACCACGTATGATAACATACAAAGGTTTATGGCTATCGTTAAAAAGTATAGTGATTTTGACGAACTAACACCTGAAATCTTACGAGCTTACATAGACAAGGTTTATATTTATGAAAAGCAAAAAGTTGACGGACATTATACTCATACCGTAGAAATCATTTACAATTTAGTTGGAGCAATAGATTTACCCGATTTTGGTGATTTATTAGATGAAGAAAATTAAATAGCACGAGAAAAGGAGGGGCATCACGCCACGCCTGACTCTTAAAAAGGACAGCCTTCCCGAAAAAATCCCTTGTAGGGACTCGGTAAACCGTGCTTTTTGTTCCTATTAAGTTTATGAAATATATTTAAGGCGTTAGTTGCAAATATATCAAGGCTCGCGAAGTTTACGGGGTGAGATTAACCTTTTTGGTTATCGAAGTCCGTAAACGAAGCAGTAACGAAGATAGACGTAGCAAATAACGACTTATTTAAGGCGTTAGTTGCAAGTTAGGCGAGGCGTTTGCGTTTTTGCAGAAGGGAGCGACCTTGTTGGTCGCAGGAATTTTGCAAAAACACAAAGAACAAAGCATAACGCAGTAAATAACGACTTAAATTTCTGGAAGTGACGCCGCCGCAATAGACTGCCCTACGCGTTTATTAGATTCGTCTGGCATTGAAAGGTTGATTGACGAATAATTTTCAAATTCTTCACTTAAAACTTTGTTTGCAAAGTTAAGAATAATATCGCCACCTTTACCCGACGTTACACGACCTAAAAGTAAAGCGTGTTTAATATCGTAAAACTCGCTGTAATACGCTAAGGTGTAACCAAGGTAAATACCGATACACTCGTAAATTTTCTCTGCCATTTCGTCGCCGTCTTTCATAAGGTTTTGAATAACCTTTAACTTTTCAGCGGGGGATAAACCCTCTTCAAACTTAAAGCCTGCGTTTTCAGCAAGTTTAATAACGCTGTCTTGCGAGAAATATTTAACACCGCAACCGTAGTCGCCTGACCACTCGTCAACCATAGCGTCTTTATTATAGTCAACGGGGGCGAAAGCAAGTTCGTTAAGCCAGCCCTCTAAACAACCTTCGCGATTTATGTAACCTACCGCCTCACTCGTACCCATAGCAATACCTAAAACTGCCGTATCGTTAAGGTCGATTGCGCCAGCAAGGGCGGTAACGTCACCGTCGTTTGCAACTTCTATCGGCGCGCCGATTTCTTTTGCAATATCTAAATACATCGTTTTAACGTGTTTTTCAAAATCGTCTTCCGGAACTTTAAGGAAAAGCGACGCTACCATTATTTTATTATCAACGTAAACGCCGGCAGAAGATACGCCGATAGCGTCAACC
>JAZLBK010000049.1:0-26694 GCA_045613665.1 Christensenellaceae bacterium
CAATTCCCCCAACTTTTTCAAGCATAGTCTTTTTCTCGGCGTTTGAAACAAGTTCAGAATTTGCCGATTTTTTATCGTATTTTACGGACGGAGTTTTACTCAAAACGTCAATTAGCGTAACTAAATCAACGGGTTTTGCACTCGATAAAACTTCCATTATTGCGCGGAAGATATTTTTGTGCGCGTCAACGTAAAAATCTTCTGTTTTTACCTTACTTGCAATTTCAAATTGAACTTCTCCGTCTATTAAAATAGAACCAAGTAAACTTTGTTCCGCCTCTAACGAATAGGGCAAAACGTTATTATTTTGTTGTGCCATAATTTTTCCCTTAAATAAGTTTTTCAAATTCTATAAGTGCGTTTTCAAACGACTTAAACGCCAAACTAATAGCGTCGCCGTCAATAAGATTAACGCCTGTAAGTTTCAAAAGTTCGGTAGGTTTATTAGAACAGCCCGACGATAAAAAGTTAAAATATTCTTTAAGTTCTTTTTCGCCACCGTTCAATATCCTTTCGGCAATCGTTATTGCACTTATAATGCCGGTTGCGTATTTGTAAACGTAAAACGCCCTGTAAAAATGTGGAATTCTCGCCCACTCAAACGAAATTTCACTATCCGAAACAACGTCTTTACCGTAATACTTTTTGTTTAGTTTAAGGTATTTTAAGTTGAGTTTGTCTTTTGTGAAAGGCTCACCCTTTTCCGCAATTTCGTGAGCGTATTGTTCAAACTCTGAAAACATCGTTTGTCTAAACAAGGTAGTTCGTATCATATCGAGATAGTAAGATAAGAAATACTTTTTAGTCTTTACGTCTTTTGCCGTTTTAATAAGATGTTTTACGAGTAAAACTTCGTTTACCGTTGACGCAACTTCCGCCACGAAAATTTTATAGTCGGCTTTCGTTTGCGGTTGATTTAGGTTAGAAAAATACGAGTGAATAGAATGCCCTAACTCGTGCGCAATCGTAAATACGCTGTGAGTGGTTTTATTATGGTTTAATAAAACGAAAGGGTGTGGCGTGTTGTAAACGCTAACGCTATACGCACCACTTCTCTTCCCGTCGTTTTCATAAACGTCAATCCAGCGCTCGTTTTTAGCCTTTAATAGTAGGTTTTTATAATCTTCGCCTAACGGCTTTAACCCATCAACGACCAGACTAAAAGCGTCTTCATAATCAAGTTTTAACTCGGTATTTTCAGTTAAAGGTACGTATAAATCGTACATATGAAGTTTTTTGCCGAGTATCTTTTTTCTTAAAGAAATATATCTATGAAGAGTTGGTAGTGCGTTATTTACTGAACATATCAAGTTCGAATATACTTTAACGTCAACTTCTTCGCTGTCCAAAGCGCGCGCAAGTGATGATGGAAAATTCCTAACTTTTGATAAGAAAACGTCTTTATCTACGTTGCCTTTGTAAATTAAAGTTATGGTGTTAAGAACTTTACCATATGAGTTGTAATACGCCTTAAACGCCTTTCTTCTAACAATTGGGTCTGGGCTTTGTAATAAAAGCGAATAAGTTGCGTGAGTAACTTTAATTTTTTTACCGTCAACCGTTATAGTTGGAAAATCAAGGTCAACGTTGTCAAGCATTGAGAAAACGTCGTCATACCCCGAATAAACCTTACCGCCAAGCGATAAGACTTTTTCCGTTTCCTCAGATAAAACGTGAGGCAAAAAGTCTATAATTCGCTTAATATCAAGGTTAAAATCTTTTAACTTTTCATCGTTATAAAATTCAAGTAGTTTTTCTTTTCCAAGTTTAGATAATTCCGGCTCAATAAATGAAACTTCAGTTGAAAATTTTATAGAAACGTCTTCAACCAAACATGAAAGTTCGCTTGCGGTAGCGTCCGCCCCGTTTTCATCTCTTTTCATCATTGAGTAAACGGATAAAACTTCAAGTTCTCCAAGAACGCTATATAGTTTTGAAAAACAGTCGTACACCGATTGCACGGAATCAAGATTGTTCTTAAAGGGTGAAAAATCTATTTTCTTACTTAATTTTTTAATTCTCGATACAAACTCGTCTTTATCGCTGACGATTTCTTCGGCGTTCCAAGTATATTTTACGTCAATTTCAGCGCGTTTCATAAATTCTCCTTTTGATATCCAAGTAAATAGTTTGCGTTGAGTTTTACTGATAATACGTCGTTTTTATTAAAGTTGTCAACCCCAAACTCGCAGTCAACGTAAACGTTGCGCTCAACGTAATCGTTTTTAAGGTTAGACCAACATAATACGTTAAGAGTGTAAAATTCTACACCAACGACTTCCCTAACGTCTTTATAAACCGATAACACCGTCACTTTTGCAAATTCGGGTTTACAAAATAACGCGTTGTATAAATAGTTGTAATATTTTTTAATTCTGCCGTAGGATATAGAGAAAAATATAAATGAATAAATTATAAATATCACGGTAAGCACAATTATAGCAATTAAAAAAGGCGTTCTTAAATCAGTTCCAAAAGGCTGTTTAGAATAAATTATCATAATTGCTAAAATCATTGAAATTACAATAAATAACGCAGCGAAATAACTAATTAGTAAGTTGCGTTTTTTATTTTTAATATCGTCTAAATAACTCGTAGTGTAAAATTCCGTCATAAATTACCGCCAAAAAATTTATTTAAGTCAAACGACCAGCCAAGTAAAAAGGTTAAAATTGATTTATTTTTTATAGTTAAAGAAGTAACTTCTCCGTTAACGTCTAAAAGTGAAACGAACCCAAACGCCCTACTATCTTGACTTACTTCTCTATTATCCCCTAAAACGAAAACGTATCCGCTTTCAACCGTATGAAGATTAAAATCGTAAGTTACACCGCGCACATAACTTTCATTTAGTTCACTAAAATCCGTTTCGCCCGCCTTTTTAAGATAAACTACTCCGTTTTCACAATAAATTTGGTCGCCTTCTACCGCAATTACGCGTTTAATTAGTTTTGAGTAGGTTTTATCAAACACGATAACGTCACTGCGCTCGATTTCATAATTTTTATTAACAAGCAACACGTCCCCGTCTTGCAAAGTGTTTTTCATAGAAGACCCGTCTACTTGAACGACTAAAAAATAAACGTTAAAAATTTGAAAAAATATGAAAAACGTTAAAATAATTACTAAAAAGTAACTAAACTCGTTTTTATTTTCGCTTTTTGAAAGAAGATTTTTAAGCATTTATTCAGTAACTACCTTTTTTAGTCGTTTAGAAAGTTCACTTGGCGTAAGCATAACTATTCGCCCACAGCCTAAGCATTTAATTTTAACGTCAGCCCCAACCCTAATTACAACCCAGTTGGACGCACCGCACGGGTGTGGTTTTTTAGTTAGAATAATATCGTTAACGTTAAGTTGCATTTTTCACCTTAAAGCATTAAAAAGTTATTTACAAGCACAGAGCCCTTGGAGTATATCGTCATACAATAAATATCGTCAAAATTCTTAACGGGCATTCCTATTTCCGTCTTAAACTCGGTAAAAGGAAGTGTGAAATTAGTCCACGCGTCGCTACCGTCAAGATTAACGCTATAACTAAATTCGTTACCGTCTTTTGAGTGGAAAATTATTTTCAAAGTATCGGGAACGCTTGTGTACGCGTCAAACTTAATAAGCGAATTATGACTAAGCGTATTTGAAAATTTCTTAATTGAATAGGTAATTAACGAATTTTTAGTGGAAACGCCTACGATATTGCATGGTCCGTTTACGAAGTTATAAAGTTTTTCAGTTGAAAATACTTCGCCTATAAGTTCCGTTTTAACGTCTTTAACTATAAAACTCATCATAAGTTTAGACGAACTAAATATTACGTTAGATATTTTTGAGTTTGAATAAGCGTTACACTCTTGATAGTCAAACTTAGAACTTAACGTTAAGCCCGACGAGTATTTTACTACCGCATACGATATTTCAAAATCAACTTTACCATAAAATCTACGCTTAAAAACGTACTCACTACCGTTTACGCTAACGGGGTTTGAAAGATAAAACCATACCCTTTCCGCAGGATTTAAGTCGTTACTGCTTGCGTAAACCGATACTGACTCAACTTCGCTCGGCATACCAACTTCAACAAAGTATTGCACTTCTTCGCCGTCAATTTCCGCTGTAATTTTAGGAATTATCGGCATTTTTGCGCCTTTCCCACCTAAAAATTTCTCAAAGAAAATCTCAATATCTTTCAAACAATTTTCGTCTAATACGTTTTTTGATGCGGAAGTAAAGTTAAACCAGCATTTATTTTGATTATCCACCCTTTGAATAGTGTCAACTGCTCTATCCACGTCAAACTCGTCACTATTAGTCGTAGCAACGAAAAATATAGGAACTTTAACGTGTTGGGCGTAGGCGTGCGCGTCAACCCCGGCAATAAATCTACAACGCTCGTCGTCAAGTTCAATTTCTTCGTAAGAATGCTTAAATACGTTTTTATACGCAAGCCAGCCCGCGCCCGAAACGAAAGCGGTAGCGTTTACCCTATTGTCAGTCGCCGTAAGTTGCCAAGCAACGTTTGCGCCGTGTTTTATACCTAAAACGCCTATTTTTGCGTTTGGCGATTTATATTTTGCGTAAGATACCGCGTATTTAGCAACCGCGCACCACTCGTACCAACAAGTTTCTTTGGCGGTTGAGTTAACAAAGTTAAAAGTTTCGTGCGAGTTTTCATAGTTGGCGTAAGAAATTTTATCAGGATATACGGTATAATCAATAACTCCTTCTTGCTTACCAGCAAGGTCAACCGATAAAACGTTAAAACCAAGATTAGAAAAGTGGGTAATTATATCGATATCTACGTTACGAGAAACGTCTGGCAAAATTATTATGGTATCAGCCTTTTTATTTTTTTGCTCGGCGTAAACACCGTAAATTCTAACACGCGAAGAACCTACGTTTCTTCCTGAAAAGTAAACGTAGTTAAATACGGCGTTACCTATCGTTTCGCTAAGTAACGTAGTATCGTTTAATGGTAGATTTGCGTTAAATTTATCCCAAAGCGTGCCGGGTGTTAGTATTTTATTTGCCATAAAAATTTGCCTTATATTTTAATATAATATTTTATATTATACACTATATTTTTATTTTTTGAAACTATTTTTCAAAATAACTGATAAACAATCATTACGCGCGCGCAAAGGCAAAAATAGAAATATTTACATAATTTACGATACTATCGCATATTTTAATATTTTTTACATTATTAAAAATAGCAAAAATTTTTAGATAAATTATTTTTTGTTAAATTAAAATAGTTGTATGATAAGATTAAAAACACTAAATATTGTAAAATAAAAATAGTGTCGAAATTTACTTGCAAATATTTAGATTATATTTTATTATATATAAACTATCGTTATAAAGGGGTTTGTAATGTCTTTTTGTTCGTTTTCAAAAGAAAATACGCGCTCAGGCAAAACGTTTATTGATAACACTTTTATCATAAACTACCTACCCGACGCGCCCGAACAAGCCGTAAAAGTTTACCTTTACGGTCTTTACTTATGTCAAAATTCTGACATTGCCTCTGACGTAAGCGCATTTTCGGAACTTTTAGGTTTGCCGTCAAACGAAGTAATTGACTGCTTTAAGTATTGGGACGAATTTGGTTTAATTTCAATAATATCAAACGACCCTTTTACCGTAAGATATCTTCCCCTTAACGAAACGACTGCAAAATATAGAAGAATTAACCCCGAAAAATATGAGGATTTTTCAAAATCCGTTCAATCAATTATAACTGAACGCATGATTTCAGTTACCGAATATAACGAATATTTTTCAATTATGGAAAATTCCACCCTTAAACCCGAGGCTTTTTTAATGATAATTAAATACTGCACCGAGTTAAAAGGCGCAAATATCGGGAATAAATACATTTTAACCGTAACCAAAGATTTTATTTCAAGGGGCATAACCACTCCTGAACTTATCGAAAGGGAACTTGACGGATATTTCGTATCTTCAAGCGAAATTTCAAACGTATTTAGGGCGTTAAAATCAAGTAAAACGCCCGAAATTGAAGATATGCAATCGTATAAGCGTTGGACTGAAAAATACGGCTTTGAACACGAATTTATTATTGAAGTTATTAAATTAAGCAAGGCTAAAACTATTAAAAAACTTGATAAAACTATTGATGAACTTTATCAAAACAAGTGCTTTACAAAACAAGATGCCGAGCGTTACTTTGCCACTAAGCAAGAATTATATAATTTAGCGGGCGAAATTACTAAAAAACTCGGTTTATACGTTGAAGTGCTTGATAACGTATTATCGTCATACGTTTCGCCTTGGCTTACAAAAGGGTTTAACGGCGAAACTTTACTGTTTATTGCCGACTACTGTTTTAGAAAAAATAAGCGCACGTTAGAACTTATGGACCAAACTGTAATCAAGTTACACAAACTTGGTTTAATAACCGTTCAAAGCATTACTTTATACGTTGAAAATTTCAACAAAAACGACGAATTTATCGAAAAAATTCTCAAATATGCAGGCGCAAATAGAAAGGCTAATTACTGGGATAGAGAAAACCTTGAAAACTGGCGTTCGTGGAATTTTACCGACGATATGATTTTAGAATCGGCTAAACGTTCAAGCCACACGTCTAACCCTATTTCGTATATCAATAGTATACTTTCAAACTGGAAAAGCCAAGGCGTTTATACGGTTGACGCTATTCCTAAAAACAATCAAAATAAATCTTCTCACTTTGAAAACGAGCGCTCTTATACTAAAAACGAATTAGATAATTTGTTTGACTCGTTTGACGATTTTAAGGTGTAATATGCTAAAATCAAAAGTTTTAATAGACAAAGTTAATAGCGTATATTTTGACCTTAAAACAAAACGCTACTCTATAATCCAGCAAAACGAAGATATTTTATCTAAAAACGATAAATACGTAAACCTTGTAAACGAATTAGGTCAAGCAAAGTTTAATTTAGCAAAAGCCGAATATAATGGCGACGAGTTTGAAATTATAAAATTAAAATCACAAGTTAAAACGCTTGAAGATTTAATTGAAAAATTAAAATCAACACTACCCGTTATTAAACTTGAATACAATTGTAACGTTTGTAAGGATACGGGTTACATTGACGGCAAAAGATGTAAATGTTTTAACCGCTATTTAACTAAAATTGCGCTTGAAAGTTTAGAAATTGGAGAAACCGAGGGGTTATCCTTTTCAAAAGCAATAAAAATTGACGCACTCAGTAAACAATTCAAAATAATTAAGAACTATGCCGACAATTTTCCAAGCACTAAAATTAACAATTTAGTGCTTTCAGGTGGAGTTGGTACGGGTAAAACGTTTTTATCTAAATGCGTGCTTGGTAGCCTTAAAAACACCGATAATATCGTTGTTTTTTTAACGGCAACCGACCTAAATTCTATATTCTTGAAGATGCACACTTCTCAAATCGACAGAAATTTAACCTTAGAAGTTTTATCAAACTGCGACTTACTAATAATTGACGATTTAGGCACGGAAAACCTTTTCAAAAACGTAACGGTAGAATATTTACTTTCGTTAATATCAATGAGGCTTGACAAAAATAAGCATTTTATACTAACCACTAACCTAACGGCAAAAGAACTTTTAGATAGATACAACGAAAGGTTTTTATCAAGGCTTTCAGACAAAACGAAAACTTTGTTTTTACCATTTAACACCGAAGACGTTAGACGACGCAAATAAAAAACGCACCTACACGGTGCGTTTATTTTTTTATATTTTTATATTATTGATTATCAATTATAATTGCGCCAAGCGTATCAACTATCTCTTTTGCAACGGCGTTATCAATATGTAACTTAACCGAACTTTTTACACGCCTTGAACCAAAAATTTTATCAAATCCAACCGACATAAGTTCATATTCGGGAAGATTGTTGGTTGAAAGTTCAAGTAAAAACATACCTTGGTTAAGGTTTCTAATACCAATAATCATCATAATTAAACCAACGATAATAAGTACAGCGCCTACGCCAAGCATAACGTATTTAATAACGGGCGTTTGAGCGATTGCCCCAAATGATAACGCTATTGCGCCAAGACCGATAACCATAAACAAAATACCTAAAATTATCGATAAAACAGCGCCTACTTTTGACGGCGTTTCATGAGTTACCGAAACGTTTTGAACGGAATTAACAGGAATTTCCCTTTGAGTTAACTTTCTTGGGCTTTCTACCGTTGAAACGATACGTTTATTAGTAACTACTAAACAGTGTTTAGTTTTGATTTTTTTAGTTTTAGAAGTTGCGTATTCCCACTCGTTTACAATAACTTCGTCTTTCGCCAAAATCATAAATTTGCTCCTTACAATATATAATTATATGATAGTATTATTATTTATTACCTAAATATTTTACAATGAAAATAGCCCGTTGTCAAGGTTAATTAAACTTTTCAGGCTCGTTATAGGTAACGCCAAACGTGTCAACGGTAACTTCGGTCATAACTTGGTCGTCATACGGTCTATCGCCCCAATCGGTTTTAGTTGATGCGATATCGTCAACCGCGTCAATTCCTTCAATTACTTTTCCAAAACTTGCGTATTGACCGTCAAGATAGGGCGCGTCAGCATGCATAATGAAAAATTGTGAGCCTGCCGAGTTAGGCGCCATAGTTCTTGCCATAGAAAGAACGCCACGAGTATGCTTTAAGTCGTTTTTGAAACCGTTTGAAGTAAACTCCCCTTTAATTGAATAGCCCGGACCACCCGTGCCGTTACCTTTCGGGCAACCACCCTGTATCATAAAGCCGGAAATTACTCTGTGAAAACAAATTCCGTCATAATAACCGCGATTTATAAGCGAAATAAAGTTATTTACGGTGTTGGGCGCAATTTCAGGGTAAAGTTCAGCCTTAATAGTTTTGCCGTTATTAAGTTTAATCGTCACAATAGGATTTTTATTTTCCATAATACACCTTTATTCTTCGTATTTTACAATCTCTACGCCTGCTTCTTTAAGTAAAACGAGAGAAAACTCGTCAGGATACCCGTTTTTATAAACCACTTTGGTTATACCTGCGTTAATTATCATTTTCGTACAAATCGTGCACGGTTGATGGGTAACGTAAATAGTTGCACCGTTAAGTTCCATGCCCATTTTTGCCGCTTGACATATTGCGTTTTGCTCAGCGTGAACGGCGTAGCAAGTTTCTTGCCTTGTACCCGACGGGATATTGAGTTTTTTTCTTAAACACTCACCCCTTTCACTACAACTAACAACCCCAGAGGGAGCGCCGTTATAACCCGTTGCTAAAATTCTATTATCTTTAACGATAACAGCGCCAACGTGCCTACCGTCTTGATAACAACTTGACCACTCGCCTATAAACTCGGCAAGTTTAATAAAACGTTCATCCCACTTAGTCATAATTATCTCCAAATTCTATATACAATAGTTTAACACAATAGTTAATTTATTGCAATATTTTTATTTAACTAACCTTAGTTTTTCGATAATATTTTTCAAAATTTTGCCATTATTCTATTGACAAATCTTGTAATATGACTATAATATAGTTAGCAGTCTAACAACAAGAGTGCTAAACACTATAAAAATCATATAAAGGAGTTTATTTATGAATATTAAACCATTATTCGATAAAGTAGTAGTTGAACAAACCAGCAAAGAAGAAACCACTAAAACTGGTTTTATTCTTCCTTCCGCATCACAAGAAAAACAGCAAACTGCTACGGTAGTTGCCGTTGGTCCGGGCGGTGTTTTAGACGGTAAAGAAGTTACCATGCAAGTTAAGGTTGGTGACGTTGTTTTATACTCTAAATACGCAGGTAGCGACTTTAAGATTGACGGTAAAGAACTCACAATTATTAAACAAAGCGATATTTTAGCAATCGTTGAATAAGGAGGCAATATTATGGCTAAACAAATTAAATACGGTGAAGAGGCAAGAAAGGCTCTTGAAGCGGGCGTAAACACTCTTGCAGACACCGTTAAAATCACGTTAGGACCAAAAGGCAGAAACGTAGTATTAGATAAAAAGTTTACTGCTCCGCTTATCACTAACGACGGTGTTACGATAGCAAAAGAACTTGAACTTGAAGACCCGTTTGAAAATATGGGCGCTCAACTTGTTAAAGAAGTTTCTACAAAGACTAACGACATTGCAGGTGACGGGACTACCACCGCAGTCGTTCTCGCGCAAGCAATGATACGCGAAGGGCTTAAAAACCTTGCTGCCGGCGCAAACCCCGTAGTTCTTAAAAAAGGTATTCAAAAAGCCGTTGAAGTTGCCGTAGAAGAACTTAAAAACGTTTCTAAACCGGTTACCGACAAACTTGCTATCGCGCAAGTAGCGTCTATTTCGGCTGGTGACGAAGAAGTTGGCGCGTTAATTTCAGAGGCTATGGAAAAGGTTGGTAACGACGGCGTTATCACAATCCAAGAAAGCAAAACTATGAAAACTGAACTTTCTACCGTTGACGGCATGCAGTTTGACCGCGGTTACGCATCTGCGTACATGGTTACTAACACCGATAAAATGGAAGCAGTTTACGACAATCCGCTTATTTTAATTACCGATAAAAAGATTTCGGCTATTCAAGAACTTCTTCCCGTTATCGAACCTATTGCTCAACAAGGCGCAAAACTTTTAATTATAGCCGAAGACGTTGAAGGCGACGCGCTTGCCGCACTCGTTGTAAACAAATTAAAAGGCGTATTTAACTGCGTAGCAGTTAAAGCACCGGGATTTGGCGACAGAAGAAAGGCTATGCTTGAAGACATTGCGATTTTAACCGGCGGTCAAGTAATTTCTACTGAACTTGGCATTGAGTTTAAGGACGTTACAATCAATATGCTTGGCAGAGCGTCACAAGTTAAAGTTGATAAAGACAATACTACCATTATCGGTGGCGCTGGCGATAGCAACGCTATTAAAGCAAGAGTTCAAGCAATTAAATCTCAAATTGAAGTTACAACTTCCGATTACGATAGAGAAAAATTGCAAGAACGCCTTGCTAAACTTGCAGGTGGCGTAGCCGTTATCAACGTTGGCGCTGCAACCGAAGTTGAAATGAAAGAGAAAAAATTAAGAATTGAAGACGCGCTCGCCGCAACAAAAGCAGCCGTTGAAGAAGGTATCGTTCCCGGTGGTGGCACTGCCCTTTTAATTACTATCCCAAGAATTAAAGAACTTATTGAAAGTTTATCAGGTGACGAAAAGACCGGCGCTCAAATTATTCTTCGCGCGGTTGAAGAACCGGTTAGACAAATTGCTAAAAACGCAGGTCTTGACGGTTCGGTAATTCTTAACGATATTATTAGAAACGAAAACAAATATTACGGATTTGACGCTTATAAAAACGAATACTGCGATATGGTTAAAGCAGGTATTATCGACCCCACTAAGGTTACACGTTCTGCACTTCAAAACGCAGCGTCTATCGCGTCTACTTTACTTACGACCGAAAGTATCGTAACCGATATCCCCCAACCCGAACCACCTATGCCACAAGGTAACATGGGCGGAATGTACTAAAAACTAAAAGCAACGCAAAAAGCGTTGCTTTTTTAATTAAAAAACGCAAGCAAACGCTTGCGTTTTTTTGTTTACATTGATTTTTTATATTCATCAGCCGACGAAATAGAAGAAATTGCGTTTAATCTTGCAACCTTTTCATCTTCGCCACCGGTAAGCCTAATAAGTTCGCTAATTTTACCATCGGTGTCAAGCATTTTAACGTCGGTATACGTTTTACCGCCCGTCTCACTCTTTTTAATAAGGTAGTTATAGTCGCCGTAAGAAAGAATTTGCGGAAGGTGTGAAATAGTTATAATTTGAGAGTGTTTTGATAGTTCAATAAACTTTTTAGCAACAATTTTAGCAACTTCACCTGAAATGCCCGCGTCTATCTCGTCAAAAACGTAAGTTCCGCCACTTTCGCCTGCAACTATTTTAAGCGCAAGCATAAATCTACTCATTTCGCCACCACTTATAATCTTAGTCATATTTTTAAGTGGCTCGCCCTTGTTTGCGCTAAAAGAAAACTCAACCTCCGAGTTGCCGTCAGTAGACAGTTCTTTATCGTTTTTAGTTACGTCAACTTGAAATTTTGCGCTACCCATACCAAGCGTAGAAAGTTCTTTTTCAACTAAAACCGAAAACTGTTTTGCGCTTTCAACTCTTAGTTTTAACATCTTGTCATATAGTTCCAAAAGGGCTGATTTTGATTTCAAAATTTTGTCTTCACACTCTTTTGAAAGTAGTTCAAAATTTTGTAAATTTTCGTATTCTATCAATGATTTTTGATAAAATTCCATTATCTCATCATAGGAATTTCCGTATTTTCGTTTAAGCGAATTTATGAGAAAAATTCTATCTTCAACTCTTTGCTTTTCACTCTCGTCAAAGTTAACGTTTTCAATTAAATCGCTTGCGGTTAACGATATATCGTCAGCGTCCGCTTTAAGCGAATATACCCTATCGTAAAGGTTTTCGTACTCAGGTGAAAGTGTTGATATTTGCTGTAATTTATATAAAACGGTAGAAAGCATATCTAAAACGCCACCGTCACTTGATAAACCACTACTTGCAACGGATAAACTCTCGCCTATCTTTTGAGCGTTTTTGAAAAGCTCCTTTTTAGATAAAAGTTCATCTTCTTCCCCGTCTTTAAGTTCAGCCTTTTCAATCTCGTTGATTTGGTAAGACAATACGTCCATTTTTACAGCTCTACTTCTTTCGTCCCCACCGCTTTCGTTTAATATTTTAGTTGCCTTTTTAATTTCTTCAATATAAGGCAAGGTTTGATTTTTAAGTTCAAAAATAGGCTCGCCTATAAAATTATCTAAAACTTTTAACTGATTGTTTTGATTAAGCAAGGAATAATGCTCGCTTTGACCGTAAACGTCACACAAAAGTAACGTTAAATTTTTAAGCATTGTTAAGGTAACGCTAACGCCGTTAACCCTAACGTCAGACCTGCCTTCTACGGTAAGTTTTCGCCTTATAATAACTTCGTCGTCGAAGTCGATTAAATAATCTTCAAGAAGAGATTTACATGAAGAAGACAAATCTGTAAAGGTAACTTCCGTTTGACAATAAGATTCGCCGTATCTAATTAAAGTTTTGTCCGCCTTTGCGCCAAGTGCAAAGTTTATAGCGTTAATAATAACGGTTTTACCTGAACCCGTCTCGCCCGAAAGCACGTTGAAACCGCTGAAAAAATCAATTTCAGCACTTTCAATTAACGCTATGTTTTTAATGCGAACGCTTTTTATCATAATTTTACGTAACCTTTAATAATATTTTCAACGTCTTTTGCTAAAACGTTTTCATCAACCACGATAAGTAAAGTATCGTCGCCTGCAACCGAACCTAAAACGCCGTTTAACGACAGTTTATCAATAGCCATACCACAAGCCGACGCATGCCCTTCAAGAGTTTTAATAACGATTAAATTACCCGAACTTTTAATTGAAAGAATATACGCTTTAAGCAAGGTAGAAACTTTCTCTAAGGAAACGTTAATTGAATAAGAAATAGGTTCTGCGTATTTATACTTTAACACTTTACCCTTTTCTTTAATTAAACCGAGTTCTTTAATATCTCTTGAAACGGTTGCTTGCGTAACTGAAAAACCTTCTAAGGTTAAAAGTTTAGCAAGTTCACTTTGAGTATTAACTTCCATATCGCGAATAATTTGCCTAATTTTATTACGGCGTTTTTCGATAGACATTACTTTGTTTCACTCCATTTGTTAAGTTTAATTAAAAGTTTCTCAAAGAAATTATCTTCGGTTTTATAAAACTTAATCATTCTGCGACTTCTTGAAACTTCAACGCTCTCGCCTTTTTTAAGGTTTTTAACAAACTTTCCGTCAACGTATAAGGCGCACTTTGAAGAATTTTCAAGCACGCTAATATTAGCGATTTTACTATCGCTATAAACAATCGGCCTACTGTGTAGCGAATGCGGACAAACGGGCGTTGCAATAAACGCGTTAAGGTCGGGCGTCATAATAGAGCCACCGCACGAGAGAGAATACGCCGTTGAGCCCGTTGGCGTGCTTACGATAATACCGTCTGCAAAATATTTATCCACAAAACTTCCGCCTATCGTTAAAGAAAGTTTGGCAACTTCGCTCATTGAAACACCGTTAGAACATCTTTGAACAAGCGCTTCGTTCAATGCGTAGTAAACGTAATCGCCCGATACGATTTTCATAACCGAACGCTTGTCGTACAGCTTGTTATTTTTTATAAGTTCTATTGATTTTTGAAGTTCGTCAGCCTCAACGCAAGCCAAGAAACCAACCGTACCTATATTAACTGCAAGAATAGGTATATCGAATTCAAGCGCGTAATCAACCACTCTTAAAATCGTACCGTCACCGCCGAAAACAACTATTAAATCAACGTCCTTACAGTCTTCTTTAAGGTTTACGATTTTATAGTCAATACCGTTTTCAATAAGCGCTTTACCAAACGCGCTTGCAGTAGTATTTGCTTCACTTTTAGTAGTATTTATAAATAAACCTGCTTTCATAATTCACCTAATTTACTAATAAGATTATCAGCGGTAAAATACACGCTGTTATCATCATTTTTAAGCATTATAACGTATTCTATATTCTTCCCGTCTTTGATGGGCGCAGTAGTTAAATCAACTGCAAATAACCCCTTTTCAAAACACGCGTTGTACACTTTTTTTATAGCGTTTATACGCGCTTTTTTGTCTTTAACAATTCCGTTTTTATTCAAAAACTCTTTTCCGCACTCAAACTGCGGTTTAATAAGAAGTAACGCTATACCACCTTTTTTGAGAATATTTTTAATTCCGTCAAGTATCATTGTAACTGAAATAAAACTAACGTCTGACGTAACTCCGTCAACCAAGCAACCAAGCCTTTCACTCGTTAAATAACGTGCGTTAGTGTTATCAATTACAATAACCTTATCGCTACCGCGCAAACTTTTATCTAACTGGTTTTCGCCAACGTCAATCGCAAAAACTTTGCTTGCGCCCGATTTTAACAAACAGTCGGTAAATCCGCCGTTTGACGCGCCTATATCAGCAAACACCATACCTAAAACGGATAAATTAAAATCGTCAATCGCCTTTTTTAGTTTATAGCCACCGTTTGACACGAAAAGGTCTTTAATAACGAAAATTTTATCTAAATTATCTACTTTTTGCGATGGTTTAACGGGTTTACCGTCATACAAAACCCTACCTTCACTTATTGCTTGATTTGCTTTTGTTCTTGAAGGAAATATGCCGTTTTCACATAAAAAAGCGTCAATTCTCATAAATTAAAAATTTCTATCTTTAACAAAACCTAATAGTTCTATTAAAAATTCCGCCCCTTCCACGTCTTTAATTGAATTAACCCCTTCGTCGTAACAGTATTGAGCCTTAATTTTAGCATTTTCAAGCCCGTATAGCGTAACAAAGGTAAGTTTATTACTGTTTTTATCTTTGTTTATTGATTTTCCAAGCGTTTCAACACTTGAAGTAAAATCTAAGATATCGTCGGTAATTTGAAAAAGTAAACCTAAGTTTTTACCGTAAATTGAAAGTTCGTTAAACAATTTATTATTAGATAGGCAACTTGGAACTAATACGGACGCGCTCAACAATCTCCCCGTCTTATTACTGTGAATATCGTTAAGCAATTTTTCGCTATTATTTGTTACGGGCGAATTTTCACTCAAAATATCAAGCGCTTGTCCGCCTATCATACCAAACGCGCCGGCGTATAACGCAAGTAGCCTTCCTGCTGAAATAGAATTAAGGTCGTTAACTCGCCTAAGTATAAGTTCAAAGGCGTAATTTAATAAAGCGTCCCCCGCTAAAATTGCCATTGCTTCGCCGTAAACTTTATGGTTAGTTGGCTTACCGCGACGCAAATCGTCGTTATCCATAGCGGGCAAATCGTCGTGTATAAGCGAATAAGTGTGAATACATTCAAGCGCAATAGAGTAACTTAAAACAGCCTCTCTATCAACGCCGAGCACATCTGCGGTTGCAAGCATAATAACGGGGCGAATACGTTTACCACCGTTTTTAACGCTGTATATCATAGCCTCTTTAAGAGTGGGTTCAGCCGAATTTATAGTTGAAATTTTATCGTATAATTCTTTTTCAAAATAAGTTTTATACTCGTTATATTTTTCAGTAAAGTTCATCTTCCCCTTTACTCCTAAACGCCGCAACTACCGTATTAAACATAAGCATAGTAACCGTCATAGGCCCAACGCCACCTGGAACGGGTGTGATATATGACGAAACTTTTGAAACGGTTTCAAAATCCACGTCACCATACAACTTACCGTCTTCACGGTTCATACCAACGTCAACCACAACGGCACCGTCTTTTACCATATCGCCGGTAACAAACCTACTTTTGCCGATAGCAACGACTAAAATATCCGCTTGTTTTGTAAAAGATTTTATATGCGCAGTTTTAGAATGGCAAATAGTAACGGTGCAGTTTTCTTTCAAAAGTAAGCCTGCAACGGGCTTTCCAACCATATTACTTCTACCTATAACAACTGCGTTTTTGCCTGCAAAATCAATGCCGTAACGTTTAAGAAGTTTAATTATGCCGTGTGGCGTACACGAAATTAAAGTTTTTTCACCAGCAAAAAGTTTACCTAAATTTTCAGCGCAAAGCCCGTCAACGTCTTTATGGGTTGGTATATGCGATAAAATTTTAGAAGAATTGAACTTTTTAGGCAATGGTAATTGAACGATAATACCGTCAACTTCGTCGTTATTTGCAAGTTTAATAACTTCTTCTTCCGCCTCTTGTTGAGAAACGCTTTCAGGTAACCTTACTGAAAAAGATTTTATAAAACTTTCTTCACTTGCCTTAATTTTGTTATTAACGTAGATTTTAGACGCAGGGTCCTCACCTATAATTACTACCGCAAGCCCCACTTGCCTATTATATTTTTGAAAAAACTTTTCAGCCTTTTCTTTTATTTCAAGCCTTAACTCCTTGCTATACAATTTACCGTCAAGAATTTCCATTTCCGTCCTCCAACTGTTTTTTATATTCCGCAAGTATTCCATTAACGAAATTAGGGCTATCTTTTGTGGAGTATTTTCTAATAAGTTCCATTGCCTCGCTAATAGTTACGATATGCGGAATCCCTTCAAGATAGGTCATCTCGGTAATCGCAAGTTGCAAAGCGCACTTGTCGGTAGAATATATTCTTTCAAGTTTATACCCGTTAGAAAGTTTAGAAATAATTTCGTTAACCTTGGTTTCGTTAGCAAAATAGTTAGATAAAAGTTCGTCGGCAAACTTAACGTCAGCATCACTTAAATTCTCTTCGTTATACACGAAAAGTTTATAGTCGTTATCAAATTTATCGTTAAATTGCAAACTAAATAATAGTTTGTAAACTGCCTCTCTAGCATTTTTTCTCATATTGCACCCTAAAAAATTAAAACAAACCGCCACAACTTAGTTGGGGCAGTTTATTTGTTTAATCAACTGTATTTTCTGAAAAGAACACGTCGTCAAAATGAACGTCAACAGAACTTACTTTGTATTTTGAAACGGCTTCAACGTTGTGTTTGATACTTTCTTGTATATCAAAAGCAACGTCAGGCACGTTGTAACCGTACATAAAGTCAACGGTTACGTCAACGGTAATTACGTCACCGTTAAAGTCAATTTTAATAAAATCAAGTTTATCTTTTTTACCGCCCTTTTTAAGCGAAACGCCTTGCACTTTTGAAACGGCAAGAACTACTATACCCTTAACGATACCAGCGTTATAAGTAACTTTACCATCACTTTCATAGTTAGGAACGCCTTTTAACTTTGCCATAAATAACCTCGCTATTTAATAACTTTGTTATTAGTATAGCATAAATTTTCAAAATTACATAGCGTTTTTATCAAAGATACGGAATAATATTTATATTTTCTGCGTCAACGTTGTTCTCGGCTATTAAAATCGAGTAAATTTTAACCGCGTCGGTTTGGTCGAATTCAGTGTCTTTTACAACGACGTTTACGTTTGGCGAACTTAAATTCATAGTAACTACAACTTCTTCATAACCGTACGCTTTAATAAGGTTTTCAAGCCTTAATTCCTGTTCGGTAAGCGCAGTTAACTGTATTTTTTGAGCAAGAGCCGTTTCTCTAACGTCGGAATCTTCGCTTGCTTCCGCAATAATTTTGTCAAGTTGCAAAATTTGTTCGTTTCTTGACGAAGAGCGTTGCGCTTTATATTCGCTAAAATAGGTCGTTGAAGTTGCACCTTCAACGTTTGTTGAACCTGAAAGCACGAAATTGAACACAGCCGTTGCAACAAGTAGCGCTATCATTGAACTTAAAATTACGATTTTTTTCTTTTTTGACATAAAAATTCTCCTTTAATTATTTCATTTTTATTATTCTTACGCTGTCGGAATTTACTTTGAGCGTAGTCGTAACAATTTCAGTAATATTGAGCCTAACGTTTATATCGTCAGCCCCTTCGCAAACTATTGCAACACCTAAAATTTTGGGGTTTTCAGTCTTTGTAACGTAAGGTTTTCCACCCACTAAAACTATCGTTTCTACCGTGGTTTTTACTCCGTTTTCAGTTTTAGTTTCAACGTTTTTTAATACAATTTCTTCTTCCGTTCCGTCAACAGTTATAAACACGTTGATTTTACCCGCACCGTCTACGTCTTTAAGTAGGTTTTTCAAACTCGTTTCAAGTTCCAAAACGTAACTATTATTCGCTTTAGTTTCTTCACTTTTGAAAAACGATAAGTTAACGTTTTGCGAAGATAAAAATATTAAAACGACTATTACCGATAAAATTAAAACAAATATATACTCTTTTTTGATTAGAGCCTTTTTTTGAACTTGAACGTCATCATTTCGTTTCAATTTCTATCGTCACCCCACTTAAATTTACGGTGTTTTTTAGTGCCAAATTTACCCTTTCTGTCATATCTATATGCTCATTATTATCATTTATAACTTCATTTTCAAAAATAATAATAATTTTTTCAAGCTTAAATATATTGTCGTCACTTGAAAACTCAAATTCTAACTCAAAATTATCAATTTGCGCGTCAAATAAGGCTTTTTTTATAGTTTTTTTATACACTTCTTCTTGGAGTTCAAGTAAATATTCGTTGTAATTTTGAACGTAATTAAAATTTTCGTTTGATAACTTTACGTTTTTAACTATTGAAATTATAGGTAACGAAAGCGCGGTAACAGAAATTAACGATATTATCGTTTTTACAATTTTACCGTTTTTTGATTTCGTTACTATTAAATCTGCTATCGATAAAAAGGTTATTACCGATAAAGTTTGATAAAAATATTCCTTCATACTAAATAATAAGCGCGGTGGAATTTATTATTGTAAAACATACTAAAACGTATGAAAACCCACAAAGAATAATTACCGCGGTTAGATAGGAAAAAACTTCCCCTATCCCAGTTAATAATTTTACAACCCTACCGTCAAGCAACGGCTCGGCTACCGAAACGGCAAACTTTAATAAAAAAGATACTATAAGTATTGTCGCACCCGTACTTATCACCTTAAAAAACACGTAAAACACTATAATTAACCCAAAGGAATTTTTAACTAATACGGCGGAAGAAAGCAAAACGTCTAATCCACCGCTTATAAATCCACCAACGATAGGTATGATTGAGCCGGTTGCGTATTTAAGAATTTTGAAACTCATACCGTTATATTGCATATTAACTATGCCTTGCGCGGTAATTACGATGGTAAAAACGATAGTAACTATACCTAATATCCACTTAACCAACGAAAGTAGGGACTTTTTAAGCGCATCTAATTTTATGGTAGTTGAAATATTACCAACTATAACGCAAATTGCAGTGGTTGATAAAATAGGTAAAAAAATCTCTTTACACAAAACGCCCGAAATTAACGACACAACCGCGGTAATAGGCTTAAATAGTGCCGTGCCAAAACCACCTGAAAACTCGCTTAAAGTAATTAGTAAAGGAAAGCAACCGTCAACCGTTTTGGTCATATTTTCTATACTTTCTCTCGTAGATGAAAATACCGTTGAAATTATTTGTGACGACAGTGTTACAACCAAGCAATACAAAATGAAATTTATTATATTTTGTTCGTTATTATCGTTGTTTTTAGAATTTATTATATTTACAATACCACACAAAATACCTATAAATAAAACGTATATAAGTAGCCTGCCAACGCTTGAAATTACACCTTGAAAAGACAGATTAAACAGACTTAAAATTAGTGAAATATCAAGCCCGCCGTCACCCGTTAAAAATAAAATTATCCACTCTTTTAGCGTTTTTGAAGAAGACAAATTTTCATTTAATATTTTGGTAATTTCTTCAAAATCAGCCTCGTCAATCACCTCTAAAATATCTTCAATTGCACCGTCAAAGTCACCGTATTCTTCGGCTCGCACAGTGGTAAAGTTAAAATAAATAGAGATAATTATAACAAATAGAAATATAATTTTTTTCATACAATCAACTCTGAAACGACTTCAAATAAAGTAACTATTATAGGCGTTGACAATGTAAATATAATAATTTTTGATGCAAAATTAACCTTATTCCCTATTGATTTAACCCCCAAATCATCACAAAGCGAACTTGTAAAATCAGCGAGATAAGAAATTGTAATAATTTTTATAACAAGTAAAAAAACTTCGCTTGAAATCCCCGTTTTTGATGCCATTTCACTAAAAAAACCAACTGCCGTAATTAGGTAATTTACAGTTGTAATTAAAAGAATTATTCCCGTTGATAGAGCGGATAAACCAGCTAAGTCTGAGTTGTTTGATTTAAGATAGAAAAATATAAGCGCACCAACAACGGCAATGCAAACTATTTTTAATATATCCATTTAGTAAAGCCCGAAAATGTCTTTTATGCTTTGAAACAGTTCACTAATCATAGTAATAACAAGCGTTAAAACTATAATAAGCCCTGCTAAACTAACGAGCGTGGCAATATCGTCACGGTCGGACTTTTTAAGAACTTGGCATATAACGGTTATTAAAATACCGATTGCTGCTATTTTGAATATTACGTCAATTCCATAATCCATTAAATCACCATAATAAATAACATTACACCTATTGAAAATCCAACCTTTAAGGTCAGCGAATAACTTTTTTTGTATTCAGTTTTCTTTTCAACGGCAAGGCTATTAAACTGTGTTTTATACGAATTTATCGCAAGTTTTTGCGTTTCACTATCGCTTTTTCCAACTTCTTCAAAAAAACTTTTAAGGGTATTTTCTTCCATCTCGTTTATAAATGGCGGAAACTCTAAATTGTGGTTATTTATAAAATTTGATAGCAAAACTGAAAATTCGCTTGAAGAAAAATTGTATTTTAATAAAGCCTTAACAGGTCTTTTTTTGTAGGAAAATTCTTGTAAAAGTAACCCGCAACAAGCCGATGCCGACTCCCAAAACAAATATCTATTTTTTATAGAATTAGCCTTAGACATTGCAATTTTAGAGCAAAAATATACAGATGATACCCCTAACAAAACTTTAATTATAAACATATCAACTTAAACTCTTTATCATAGTAAGAATATTTTCTATCGTTATTTTTATAAGATATTAAAACGTAATAATCAAACGGCTTATACTCTTTAATTTTTTTACCAAATTCCCTACTAAATAAGTTAACTATTGAACTTGCGTGAGCAGTTGCTATCACGTCAACCCCACCAAATACGGTAGAAATAACGCCGTTAACGTCAGTTTTAGATACAAGTTCATCAACTACTAAAACCTCCGGATTAAGCGTTCTTAACGCTTGATTTAAGCCAAAAGTTTTATCAAAATACGTTAACACGTCAACGGTATTACCAAGGTTGAAAACGTTATTACCCGTTTTGCAAGCAATTTCGTTGCGCTCGTCTACAACGACTACGTTTTTATTAAAATTAGACGATATATTTTTAGTGAAATCACGCAAAAAAGTTGTTTTACCAACGCCCGGTGGCGAAATTATTAAAACGCTGCCGCCCCTATAAATTTTATTAAAAAACTCAAAAGAAACACCGTTAATAAAACGCGGTATTCTAATACAAATAGAATTTACGTTTTTTATAGTTGAAATTTTACCGTCAGCCCAAGTAGCCTCGCCTGAAAGCCCTATTCGTAGCCCAAAATCGCTCGTTACGTAGCCTTGTTTGATTTGCTCGTCAAAAGAATAAATTGAATGCTTGCACACCGATAAAATTATTTCTTCAATATCTATGCTTGACAGTGTAAATTTATCTAAAAAAACCTTTTTACCGCCTTTAATCGCAAGAACGGGACAAGAACTTCTAATTCTAATTTCACTAACGTTATCAAGTCCTAATTTAACTATTGCTTTATTAAGTTTAGGGGGCAAAAAACTAAGCACGGTATATTGTATTTTGGACAAACGTATTGTAGAACGTTTTTACATTTATTTATAAATTAGATAAAACAAAAAACGGAGCGTTTGCTCCGTTTTTATAATGAATTTTCAAATTTTATTTCTTGATAAAACCTTTCTTTTGCCTTTAAGTATTTATTTGAAAGTTCTAATAAATACCGCTGTTTTGCATCGTAAGATAATTTAGAAAAATACTCTTTATCAGTAAGCCTACCGATAGCGTCACTCACGTCGCCTACGGTTGATAGTAAATTTTTAACTTTCAAATAAAAATCTTCGTCTTCCGTTTTTACTCCGCGAATAGTTACCGCTGCTTTTGATTGATAATACTGTAAAACCTTAGACTTATTAGTTCCGTCTTCTTCCGCTTTATCTATTCCCGATTGAACGTTTAATTTATAATCTTGCCAAAACGAGCCTTTTAGCCGTTTTTTAGCCTCTTTTGCATATTCTTTCAAACTTTTACGTCCGTCCACAAATGCCTCCTTATAAAAAACATCCGCAAAAAAGATTTTTGCGGATGTAAAAAACTATTTTTTAACCTTTAACGTTTCTTTTTCTTGCAGCCTCAGCCTTTTTCTTTCTTCTTACGGAAGGTCTTTCGTAGAACTCTTTACGGCGCAAATCACCGATAATACCGTCACGCGAGCATTTTCTCTTAAATCTTCTAAGAGCGCTGTCAAGCGTTTCGTTCTCCCCAACTCTAATTGTTGACATAATTCAACCCCCCTTTGCCCTATTGGCAGTTAGTTGCGTTACAAAAGTAACGAAAATAGTATATTAAAATTTATCACGTTTGTCAATCAAAATATACGTGTTTTTGAAAATTTATGCTGGGTTCCACTCCATTTTTTGCCCACTTAAAATATGAATATGTAAATGTGGAACGGTTTGCCCTGCATCGTCACCTTGGTTAACTACGATTCTATATCCGTTTTCTAAACCTAAAAGTTCTTTAAGCGTAGGAATAGTTTTAAGCATATTTTTTACAATCTCAGCGTCGCGCTCGGTCATTTCTTCAAACAACTTAAAGTGTGATTTTGAAATTGCAAGATAGTGATTTTTTGCTTTTGGGGCAATATCTTTTATCACTATCATATTGTCGTCTTCATACAAAATTTCGGTTTTAAGTTCTTTTGATACAAACTTACAAAACAAACAGTCCTTCATAAAATTACTCCTTAACAATTGCAGTAGCACCGTCTAAAAAACTTTCGGTCAGTATTGCGGTATACTTGCCTTCTTTTAATTGTTTTTCAATATAAACTTTAACGTAGTTTGCGGTATAACCAACTGAATATTTACCGTCAAACTCTTCAATTATTACTTGGTGTTCAACGCCCAAATTTTTTGATATAAAGCGTGTTTTTAACTTATTTTTTACGGCAATCATACGCTCTAATCTCTCTTTTTTAACTTGAACTCCTACATCTTTTAGATTATACGAGCGCGTTCCTTCGCGTGGCGAATAAGTAAACACGTGAACGTCTGAAAACTCAACTTCTTCAACGAAAGAAAGGCTATCTTCAAAATCTTTATCAGTTTCAGTTGGAAATCCTACGATAACGTCGGTAGTAATGCCTGCGTTTGGAAAAAACTCTCTTATAAGTTTAACGCCGTTTATAAAATCCTCAGTCGTGTACTTTCTACGCATATCTTTAAGCGTATTGTTCGAACCCGATTGAAGTGACAGATGAAAGTGTGGCGCAAAATCGTAAAGATTAGATAATTCTTGTAAAAATTTACTTGATATAACGTTTTCTTCTAAACTGCCAAGTCTTATTCGAGTTTTAACGCCTTTAAGGGCTGAAATTAACCCGCAAAGGTCAACACCGCAAAAATCATACGCAGATAAGTTTATTGCCGTTAAAACCGCTTCTAAGGGGTTTAAGGTTTCTATTTCTAATTTTACGTTTTCGGGGTTTCTTGACCTACTGCGACCACGCAAGTAAGGGATAATACAGTAAGAACAAAAATTATTACACCCATCCTGCACTTTAATAAAAGCACGCGCTTTTGACGTCTTTGGCATAGGAAGTTCGTGATAGCAAGTTTCGGGCTTTTCAATACGGCAACCTTTTTCTAAAAACAAATCTAAAATCTTTTCTTTGCTTGAAGTTCCGGTAACGAGAGTAACCCCTTCTTTATCAATAAAACTTTTACCGTTTCGCTCGGACGCGCACCCCGTAACTATTATTTTAGCGTTAGGGTTATATTTTCTAACTCTTGCAACAGCCTGTCGCGACTTTTTCTCCGCCTCACTCGTAACGGCGCAAGTGTTTATAACGTAAACGTCAGCATAAGAGAGTTCTTCGCTAACTTCATAACCAAGGTCTAAAAAACCTTTAATTAGCGCTTGACTTTCGCACGCGTTTACCTTACAACCAAGCGTAAATACTACGACTTTCATACTTTTTCTAACACGAGCGCAACCCACTCGCCCTTACTTTCAGAATTTATAATTTTATATCCAAGCGGAAGGTATGCGTCAACAACGTCCATAACCCTATCTCTTAAAATTCCGCTTAAAATAAGTTTAGTATACTGTTTTACGTGTTTTTTAATATCTTTTGCTAAAATACGCAAAACGTCAGCCGTTATGTTTGCAACTACTATATCGCCAACGGCATCACTCTCGCTAACTAAATTATCAAGAGTAATTAAACATTTATCGTCTACACCGTTGAGTTTGGCGTTTTTAGTTGCCGTTTGAACGGCAATTTCGTCTATATCAGTCATAACCGAACGCTTTGCGCCAAGCAATATTGCCGATATGCCTAAAATACCCGAACCAGTGCCAACGTCAATAACCGTAGTGTCCGGCTGAACGTATTTTGAAAGATATTCTATACACATTGAAGTAGTTTCGTGTTCGCCCGTACCGAAAGCCATATTGCTATCGATTTTAACTACGATATCGCCTTCTAACTTTTCATAATCTATCCACTCTGGGCAAACTACCACTTTACCTATTTTCATAGGTCTATAATGCTTGCGCCAAACTTCAATCCAGTCGTCCCCGTCAATAACGCGTTTTGCCGTTTCAAGCGAACCGAAATTTATAAAACCCAAAGCGTTATCACGCATTAAATTAAACTCTTTTATAAGTGAAGAAATCTTTTCATCTGCATCGTTTATATCAAAATAAGCCTTAACGAGCGTTACGCCTGAGCCAACGTTTTTCGTAACGCCGTCGTCAAGATAATCCCACGTGTGCCTTCTTTTGTTTATGAGTTCTAAAACGTCGTTCTCATCGCAAACGGATACACCGTACTCGGTGTATTCCCAAAGTTTTGAAGATATAAGTTCTTCCGCTTCGTGCGTGGTATATATCGTTAATTCTACGTAATTCATATTGCTATTTTAACACAAAATAATGCGATTTTCAACTTTTATAAATGAAAAAACGGCTTTTGATTGCCGTTTTAACTATTTTTATTTAACCTTATATTAAATTTAGACTAATTTTGATTTAACGTTAGAAATGGTAAATCCGTTTTCGGTTAACTGTTCGTCTACCGTGGCGTGACTAACGAACGTATCCTTAACGCCTATTATGGTAACTTTTACGTTAGAGTTGATTTTCGAATAATAGTTAACTACCGCGCTACCGTAACCGCCCGTTTCCACGTTTTCTTCTAAAACTATTACGTTTTTATCAATAATTTTATCAAGTAAATTAGTGTCAATAGGTTTTATACACCTTGCGTTTACAACACAAACGTCATTTTCGCAAGAATTTTTAACGTCAACCGCAAGTTTAAGCATTCTTGGACCAACGGCAATAATAACGTTTTTAGCAAGCGGTGTTAAAAGGCTTGAAGAAAGTAAATTTTCAGTATCTTTTTCAAAATTTTGATTTATAACGCTACCGTTAGGATACCTTATTACTACCGGGGTATTAAGCGAGAGCGAATACTCTAATATACTTTCAAACTCGATAGCGTCAGTCGGGGCAAATATGGTAAGATTTGGTATATGCGATAAAAACGATATATCGAATAAGCCTTGATGAGTAATTCCATCACTACCAACAAAACCCGCCCTATCAACGCAAAAGACTACCGGTAAATTTTGGATACAAACGTCGTGTAGAATTTGATCATAAGAACGTTGCAAAAAGGTCGAATACATAAACACGATAGGTTTTGTTCCACTTATTGCCATACCGCCCGCAAGCGTTACGGCGTATTCTTCTTGAATACCCACGTCAATAAACGAATTTGGATAGTTTTTAGCAAACTCGGTTAAACCAACCCCGTCTTTCATACCGGCGG
>JAZLBK010000050.1:0-1758 GCA_045613665.1 Christensenellaceae bacterium
AACCAACTGCCGAGCCAACGATAGCCGATTCGGAAATAGGCGAGTTGAAGAATCTGTGATAAGGAATAGCCTCGGTCATCTTCTTGTAAACACCGAAAGCACCGCCCCAGTCACGATTATCTTCACCGTAAGCGATAAGAGTTGGGTCATCATAGAATTTATCAATGATAGGCTCAAACAAACCGTCGCATACGTTGTACATTTTCATTTTAGAAACAGGTTTGCCGTTTTTGTCAACAGCGGTACGAACTTTACCCTTAATTTCTTTAACACGTGGGCATTCTTCCTTAGGCATAAGAACGTCTGCTTCACGGCCGGGGTCCATGCTCTTAACTTTTTGGTTAGAGAACATAATTGAAGAAATTGCGTCAGGTTCTTTGTTAAGGTCCATACGCGGAGAAATTTCGTCGTTAATCGCAAGTTTCATAACTTCGGTCATGCGGTTAGTAATTTCTTCGTGAATTTTAAGGAAATCTTCTTCCTTAGCAACGCCACCCATAATGAGTTTGGTTTTGAACTTCAAAATCGGGTCTGCATTCTTCCAAGCCTCAATTTCTTCTGCGGTACGGTAAGTAGACGAGTCGGACGGAGAGTGACCTGATACACGATAGGTAACAACGTCTAAAAGTGCTGGGCCTTTGCCTTGTAAAAGAAGTTCTTTCTTTCTCTTAACAGCGTCGGCAACTGCTAACGGGTCGTAACCGTTAACGCGTTCTGCGTGCATTTGGCTGGGGTTAAAGCCTGCGCCTAAGCGAGCAACCATATCAAAGCCCATAGTTTCACCACGAGTTTGACCACCCATACCATAGTGGTTGTTGAATACGTTGAAGAGAATCGGCATACCGCCGTCTTCAAACTTACCGTCCATACCCCAAAGTTTAGTAATTTGGTCCATAGACGCAAAGTTCATTGATTCAAGAACGGGGCCTCTACCGGTAGCACCGTCACCAAAGTTAGAAACTACGATGCCGGGTTTGTGGTTAGAACGTTTGTAAAGCGCAGCGCCAAGTGCGATAGGACCACTCGCGCCTACGATAGCGTTGTTGGGCATTAAGCCGAAAGGAATAAAGAAAGCGTGCATTGAACCGCCAAGACCGCGGTTAAAGCCGGTTTTTCTTGCAAAGATTTCAGCAAGCGCGCCGTATAAAAGGAAGTTGATAGCAAGTTCTTTAATAGAGCCTGCTTTCATATGTTTTTCAACTACTGATAAAACTGAACCGTCAAGGAACTCTTTCATAATATCGTAAAGTTCTTTATCGTCGAGTTTTTCGATTGAAGAAAGACCTTTTGCAAGAATTTCGCCGTGGCTACGGTGAGAACCGAAAGACAAGTCGTTAATATCTAAGTGGTACGCCTCGCCTACTGCTGATGCTTCTTGACCGATAGAAAGGTGAGCAGGACCGGGGTTGTTGTATTTAACGCCGTTGTATTCGCTCTTTACCTTAACTTCGTTAAGCATGGTTTCAAACTCACGGATAATAGCCATGTCACGATATACGCGTAACATATCTTCCTTTGAGTAGATTTTTAATTCTTCTTTAATGGTTTTATTGTATTGACATACAGGAATGTCGTCAAAATGAATGTAACCCGCATCAAACGCCTTGGCGGGGTCAACGTACTGACTCTTTGGCATAATAATTCTCCTTTTTTATATTAAATTAAAAACATTGATTCTCTAATAACTTCGCAAACGGTTGGGTGTGGGAATACGAGTTTTTGAACGTCCGTCACTCTCATTTCCGTTTCAACCATCAT
>JAZLBK010000051.1:0-5242 GCA_045613665.1 Christensenellaceae bacterium
ACCGCAGGTGTGTTCCTTTCCGGCGCATGCCAGGGCCCCAAGGACATTCCCGAAACGGTTTCTCAGGCAAGTGCCGCCGCGGCAAAGGTCATCGGCCTGCTGTGCAAGGATCACCTCACCGGCAACCCCTGCGTGGCTTCCGCCAACGAGATGCTTTGCTCCGGATGCTCCCAGTGTGCCAACGTATGTCCCTACGGCGCTATCACCTATAGCGAAAAGGAATTCCGTATGCCCAACCGTACCACCCTTATGCGCCGCGTAGCGTCCGTAAACCCCGCGGTGTGCCAGGGCTGTGGTGCTTGTACCGTAGCTTGCCCCTCGGGTGCTATGGATCTGAACGGCTTTAAAAATAACCAAATCATGGGGGAGGTCGATGCAATATGTCGGAACTGAATCAAGAATACAAACCTCTGATCGTTGCATTCTGCTGTAACTGGTGTTCTTACGCCGGTGCGGACCTGGCGGGCAGTAACCGTCTGGCTTACCCCGCAGATGTAAAGATCATCCGCGTCCCCTGCTCCTGCCGTGTCAACCCCATGTTCATTCTCCGTGCGTTCCAGAGAGGCGCAGACGGCGTGATCCTGTGCGGATGCCACCCCGGAGACTGCCACTACACCTCCGGAAACTACTTTACCCGCCGCCGTATGGCAGCGCTCTTCTCGATGCTTGATTATCTCGGTATCGAGCGCGAGCGCACTCGCGTTGAGTGGGTATCTGCTGCCGAAGGCGCAAAATTCTCAAAGGTTATGAACGAGTTCGCAAGTAAAATTAACGAACTTGGCGAAAATAAGAGATTGGAGGATTTAAGATGCAAAAATTAGAAACTTTAATGCTTGAAAAAGCCAAAAATCTTTTAGCAAGCGGTGAGGTAACGAGAGTTCTTGGCTGGAAGAAAGGCGAATTAGGTTACGACGTTGAGCCCGCGGTATTTAGTAGCGAAAGCGAACTTGAAAATTTCGTTTACAACGTATTCTGCGGAGCAAACCTTTCTAAATACTTAGTTCAAGAAACTAAAAAAGACGGAAAGATTTTAGTTTTCTTAAAACCGTGCGACAGTTACAGTTTTAATCAACTTATAAAAGAACACAGAATAAACAAAGAAAAAGTTTACACTGTTGGAGTTGAGTGTCAAGGCAAGATTAACAACAACAAACTCAAAGAAAACGGCATTGAAATAGTTGAAAGTTTTGATGAAGAAGTTGACTTCGTTACCGTAAACGGCAAAAAGTTTGCAAAGGGCGAAATCGTACTTGGCAAATGCTCGGTGTGTGAAAAGAAACTTCTTGATTACGACGAAGTTATTTCGATAAACGAAAAAAGAGAACCTGAAAAAGACCGTTTTGCAATGGTTAAAAAGTTAGAGGCTATGACGGCTGACGAAAGATACGCTTTCTGGAAAGAGCAACTTTCTAACTGCATACGTTGTAACGCGTGCAGAAACGTATGCCCCGCTTGTACTTGTACCAAATGCGTTTTCGATAACGACAATTCGGGTATAGCAAGCAAGGCAAACAGCGATAGTTTTGAAGAGAAGATGTTCCATATTATAAGAGCGTTCCACGTAGCAGGTCGTTGTACCGACTGTGGCGAATGTTCAAGAGTATGCCCACAACATATTCCTTTACACCTTCTCAATAGAAAATTCATAAGCGATATCGACAGGTTGTACGGAACTTACCAAGCGGGTGAAGACACTACTTCAAAAGGACCTTTAACCGACTTTACTAAGCAAGACGTTGACCCGAGCGACGTGTTTGGAGGTTAAACTTATGAAAAAGATTGCTTTAAGTAATATTGATAAATTATATAATGAGATAAGTTCTATCCAAGAACTTTATCTCCCCGTAAAAAAAGCGGGCGCAACCAACTTTGCTAAATACGAAAACGGAGTTGACGTTGATATTAAGTCACTTCAAACGGTAAAATCCGCAAAAGACTTATTCTTCCCTCAATCGGAAGATATGATGGACTTTAAGGTTAGCGGTAAAAACATTGAGATTAAGGACGCGCGCGTTACCCCAAACCCCTTCGTATTATTCGGCGTTAGAGGTTGTGACCTTAAAAGTTTTGAAGTGTTAGACAAAGTTTTCCTTCAAGAACCCGTTGACACAATGTATAAAGCAAAGCGCGACGCGGTTACCGTAATAACGCTTGCTTGTAACAACCCTGAAACTTCTTGTTTTTGTAAAGTTTTCGGGGTAGACGCGTCTAACCCCTTAGGCGATATTCAAGCGGTAATTTCCGGCGAAGAAATGTTCTTTGAGCCATTAACTGAAAAGGGAACTGAACTTTTATCTAAACTTACCTGCTTAACTGACGCTGATAAAACTAACGTAGAACAAGAAAAGAAAGAAATTCAAGAAAAAATTGAAAAACTCCCCTTTGTAAATCTTGATTTATCCGCTTTCAAAGGCGAAAACCTTATGGAACTTTTCGGTAGACCTGAGTGGGAAGAACTTTCTAAGGCTTGTTTAGGTTGCGGAACTTGTACTTTCGTTTGCCCAACCTGTCAATGCTTTGACATTAGAGATTTTGAAACTAACGACGGCGTTAAGAGATTTAGGTGCTGGGATTCGTGTATGTATAGCGAATTTACCAAAATGGCTGCCGAAAACCCAAGAAAAAACCAAATGCAACGCTACCGTCAAAGATTTATGCACAAACTCGTATATTTCCCTGCAAACAACGGCGGTGAATATTCTTGCGTAGGTTGTGGAAGATGCGTTAAAAAATGTCCGCAATCACTCAATATCGTAAAAGTAATAAAAAAACTCGGAGGTAAAAACTAATGACTAACGAAGCGCTTATTCCAGTAGTCGGCGTGATTACTGATATTAGAAAAGACACCCCCGACGTTAAAACTTTTAGAGTGGTAACGCCAGACGGTAAGAAGGCTTTCGAGCATATGCCCGGTCAATGCGCTATGCTTTCAATCCCCGGCGTAGGCGAGGCAATGTTCTCAATCACGTCGTCGCCGACTAACACCGAATTTATGGAATTTTCCATTAAAAAATGCGGTTGTTTAACTTCTTGGTTACACGCTTGCGAAGTTGGGCAAATGGTAACTATCCGCGGACCTTACGGCAACGGTTTCCCCGTTGAAACGGCTTTCAAGGGCAAGAATATGCTCTTTATAGCAGGCGGTATCGGTTTAGCGCCCTTGCGTTCGGTAATTAACTACGTTCGCGCTCACCGTGAAGATTACGGCACGGTTGATATCGTTTACGGCTCGCGCTCGATGGACGACCTTGTTGACTTTAAGGAAATTGAAGAAGAGTGGAAGAACGAGAAAGACTTCAACGTATTTTTAACTATTGACAGAGAGCAAGAAGGTTGGGACGGCCACGTTGGTTTCGTACCGGCGTACGTTAAAGAAGTTAATATTCCTACCGACAGAACGGCAATACTTTGCGGTCCGCCGATAATGATTAAGTTCACGTTGCAAGCGCTACTTGAACTCGGCTTTAATAAAGAGCAAGTTTACACCACGCTTGAATTCCGTATGAAATGTGGCGTAGGCAAGTGCGGACGTTGTAACGTAGGTAACAAATATATTTGTAAAGACGGTCCTGTATTCCGTATGGACCAACTTGAAGAACTTCCTTCGGAATACTAATAGGAGAAAAAAATTATGGAAAAAATGGTAAACGTTTACTTTTTCGGTAAAAAATACTCCGTACCCCAAAGCCTTACTATTATGAAGGCTATGGAATATGCGGGATACGAACTTATTCGCGGTTGTGGTTGCCGTAACGGTTTCTGTGGCGCGTGCGCAACGCTTTATAGAATTTACGGCAAAACCGAACTTAAAACTTGTCTTGCTTGTCAACAACAAGTAGAAGAAGGCATGTACGTAGCAACACTTCCTTTCTTCCCCTTAGTTAAACAAGTATACGATATTCAAAAGGTTAAACCCACCGAGCAAATTATGATGCAATTATATCCTGAAATTTATAGTTGTATCGGCTGTAACGCTTGTTCTAAGGCTTGCCCACAAGAACTTAAAACTATGCAATACATTGCATACGCTCAACGTGGCGAATACGAAAAATGCGCGGAAGAATCTTTCGACTGTATTATGTGTGGACTTTGTTCGTCAAGATGCCCTGCGGGTATTTCTCACCCACAAGTGGCAATCTTATCAAGGCGTTTATACGGTAAATACATAGCGCCTGAGTGCAAGCACCTTCTTGACCGCGTTCAAGAAATCAACGAAGGTAAGCACGACGAAAGCATGGCAGACATTATGAACAAATCTCTCGAAGAGCAAAAAGCCCTTTACAACACGAGAGATATTGAAAAGTAAGGAGGGGTAGAAAATGTATCAATACACTAAGGAACAACTTGATTCAATTAAAAAGGTAGAGGCATCTCGTCAAGAAAGGCTTTCTAATCTTCACCCTAGAATGACGGCGGAAGAAAAAGACGCCGTATTAAAGCAATTCCACCCCGACTATATTGAAAGCGCGTACGAAACGCTTAAAGTAGGTCCTAACAAGGGTGAAAAAGTTCTTCACGAACTTGCTGACCTTTTACAAGGTAAGTCAAGGCTCGAAACTTCTAAAATCGACCTTTCAAATCCCGACTACGACGTTGACGTTTTAGTTATCGGTGGTGGCGGTGCAGGTTCTTCGGCAGCAGTTACCGCGCACGCTAACGGCGCTAACGTTATGATAGTTACTAAACTTCGTATCGGCGACGCTAACTCAATGATGGCGGAAGGCGGTATCCAAGCGGCTGATAAGCCTAACGATAGCCCTGCAACTCACTATCTTGACGCGTTTGGTGGCGGTCACTTTGCCGCTAAACCTTGCCTTCTTGAAAAACTCGTAAAAGAAGCACCCGACGCTATTCGTTGGCTTTCCGACCTTGGCGTTATGTTCGATAAAACTGAAACGGGCGAAATGGTAACTACCCACGGCGGTGGTACGTCAAGAAAGAGAATGCACGCTTGTAAAGACTATTCGGGCGCGGAAATTATGAGAACCCTTCGTGACGAAGTGTTGAACCGCGGTATCCCAGTAGTTGACTTTACCGCAGCGATTGAAATTATTAAAGACGTTGAAGGTAAAGCAGCCGGTGCAGTTCTTCAAAATATGGAAACGGGCGAAATCTTAATTGCTAAGGCAAAAACGGTAGTTATAGCAACTGGCGGTGCTGGTAGACTTCACTACCAAGGTTTCCCAACTTCTAACCACTACGGCGCAACGGCTGACGGTTTAGTTCTTGCTTACCGTGCAGG
>JAZLBK010000052.1:0-1834 GCA_045613665.1 Christensenellaceae bacterium
CAAAACTCAGCGGCGTGGCGCGCGGTGTTTGAACGCTCTGCTCTAAACGTAGGACCAAAGGTATAAACTTTACCAAAGGCAAGCGCGTAAGCCTCAGCCGAAAGTTGACCTGAAACGGTTAAACTTGCAGGCTTTTCAAAAAAGTCTTCCTTATAATCAACCGAGCCGTTTTGAGTTTTTGGCGGATTGTTCATATCAAGCGTAGTAACTTGGAACATTGCGCCTGCACCTTCACAGTCAGACCCCGTTATTATAGGCGTATTAACGTAAACGAAACCGTTTTTTACAAAAAATTCGTGTATTGCAAAAGCCGCCTCACTTCTAATTCTAAAAACTGCGCTAAACGTATTAGTTCTCGGTCTAAGATAAGCAATTTCTCTTAAATATTCTAACGAGTGGCGCTTTTTTTGTAAGGGGTAATCGGGAGTTGACGTACCCTCCACGTAAACGCTACTTGCGTTAATTTCAAACGGTTGTTTTGCGTTAGGCGTTAAAATAACCTTGCCTATAACCGTTAAAGAACAACCTACGTTTTGTTTAGCAATCTCGTCGTAATTTTCAATTTTTTCTCTTTCGAAAACTATTTGAACGCTTTTGAAAAAACTACCGTCGTTAAGTTCGATAAAACCGAACGCCTTACTGTCACGAATAGTTCTTGCCCAGCCCGAAACGGAAACTTCTACGCCCGAAAATTCTTGCGGATTTTTATAAACGTCTTTGATACAAATTTTTTTAAGCATAATTCACCTTGTAAAAAATTATAAATACTTTTATAAAAGTATAACATAAATTTTCAAGTTTTGCTACCTTTTAGCCATTATATTTTATATAATTTCTTAATTATATAAATTTTTTCTAACTATTTTTGCCTAAAAATTAAAAAACATACCCTCTTGGGTATGCTTTATCAATCTTCCTTTTGGGTGGGTATTACTTCAAGTTCGCTATCCCCACCCATTTCTTTAATAAATTCTTGATACGCTTTATCGTCAAGTTTTTTTATTTTAGTTTTATCCATAATTAAACCCCTTTTAAGTTTTTAACAAATACACAAGTCCTTTGGTAAAACTATGGTAAACGTTTCGCGCTTAGCCATACAAAGCGGACATTTTTCAGGCGCAACCGACGCTTTAATTTGGTGTCCGCACGAAGGACAGCACCACTCCTTTTCTTTGTCGGCATTGAAAAGTTTTTTGTCTTTCATTTTTTCGTATAAATACATAAATGCTTTTTTGTGTTTAATTTCTACCTTTTTAATCATTTCGAACAAGCCCGCAATTTCAGGAAATCCTTCTTCTACCGCAATTTTATATGCCTTTTGATAAAATTTAGCCTCTTCTTCTTCGTCTTCTGCGGTAAGTTTTAAGTTTTCAACTAAATCCCACTTTTGCCTAAAAGGTAAATCCACTTTAATAGGCTCGTTTACGATAATATTTTTATCTGCATCTTCAATATGAGTATATAGCATACGCGCGTGGTTAAATTCTTGATATGCAATTTTATCGGTAATTCGAGCAAGCCCCTCGTATCCAGCCATACGTTGACCGTATTCAACGAATTCGTATCTCGTTCTCGCGGCGCACTCTGCTATAAAAGCCTTTTTTAAGTTTTCGTAAGTTTTACTTTGTTTAAGTTCCATTTTAACACCTCCAAACCTATTATTGACAAGAGCCGTTAAAATTATTCTAACAAATAAAAATCCTCGGTTGTACCGAGGATTTATTATAAAATTTACACTCCGCTATACGCAGAAAAACCACCGTCAACAGCGATTACCGAGCCGGTTACGAAACCGCTTGCCTCGTCGCTTGCAAGCCATAAAAGAGTTCCTATA
>JAZLBK010000053.1:0-6565 GCA_045613665.1 Christensenellaceae bacterium
AAAGGTTTAGAAAATAAATAATTTTAGCGGTGGCACGATGCTACCGCTTTTATAATCCACGTTAAAAAACACGGCTTTTGCCGTGTTTTTTTATTCTAATATTTCTTTAAGATTTGCTTTGATTTTCTTGCGCATATCTATATACTTGTTGAGTTTTTCACGCTCTTGCTCTACTAAACTTTGGGGGGCTTTTGCTAAGAAACCGTTGTTAGCAAGTTTACCGTTTGCGCGCGCAATTTCGCTTTCAACCTTTTCAAGTTCGCCTTTTAATCTTAAAATTTCCTTTTCAAAATCAACGAGTTCGCCGAGCGGAACGTAAAGTTCGGTTTTATCAAGAACTACCGAAACCGTTTTAAGATTGATTTCTTCTTTATTTTCAATGAACTTAATATTGCCGATATTACCAAGTTTTTCAACGTAGATAGACGCTTTTTCAATAAGGCGCTTTTTCTCGGTTACGATATAAAGGTCAACTTTCTTACTTGGTGCGCAACCCGTATCCGCCCTAATTTGACGTATTGCAGTAATAATACTCATAACGTAACGGCAATCATCAGCGTCTTTACGATATGCAAGTTTAGAGTTATATCTTGGATATTCGCTAACCATAATGCTTTCATTAACCCCAGGAATATGTTGGTAAATTTCTTCGGTAATGAAAGGAATATACGGGTGTAAAAGTTTTAAGGTGTTTTTCAAAACGTAGATTAAAACGCTTAAAACGTCAGTCTTTCTAACTTCGTCAGTCCCGTATAAATAAGGTTTAGAAAGTTCGATATACCAGTCGCAAAAATCGTTCCAGAAGAACTCTTGAAGTTCAGAGCAAGCAAGACCGATTTCATACTTTTCCATATTAAGCGTAACTTTTTTAACGGTGTTGTTAAGGCGTGAAATTATCCACTTATCCGCTAAATTAAGTTTAACGTCTTTAACGTCTTTAATCTTTTTACCTTCGCAGTTCATAAGCACGAACCTTGAAGCGTTCCAAATTTTATTTATATAGTTACGGCAACCTTCAATTTTATCCTTTGAAAATCTCGTGTCGCTACCAGGCGCAATACCACCGAGAAGTGCGTATCTAAGCGTATCCGCCCCGTATTCGTCAATAATTTCAAGCGGGTCGATACCGTTGCCAAGCGACTTACTCATTTTTCTACCCTGAGCGTCACGCACTAAGCCGTGAATTAACACGTCCTTAAACGGAATACGGTTGGTGTGTTCAAGACCAGAGAATATCATACGCGCTACCCAGAAGAAAATAATATCGTAAGCGGTAACTAAAAGGTCGGTAGGATAAAAATACTTTAAGTCTTCGGTTGCCTCGGGATATCCAAGCGTTGAGAAAGGCCATAGAGCCGAACTGAACCAAGTATCTAAAACGTCTTCGTCTTGACGGATATTTTTACTATTACACTTAGGGCAAGCCGTGATATCGTGTTTAGAAACGGTCATTTCACCGCAGTCGTCACAGTAATATGCGGGAATTCTATGCCCCCACCAAAGTTGACGGGAAATACACCAGTCTCTAATGTTAGTCATCCAGTTATAGTAAATTTTAGTAAATCTTTCGGGAGTGAACTTAATAGATTTTTTCTTAACAACGTCAATCGCGGGTTTTGCAAGGGGTTGCATTTTAACGAACCATTGTTTAGATATGATAGGCTCAACTATGGTTGAACAACGATAGCAATGCCCTACGTTGTGAGCGTATTCTTCGGTTTTTTCAAGTAAGCCTAAATCTTTAAGGTCGTTAACAATTTGCTTTCTGCACTCAAACCTATCAAGACCTTGGTATTTACCTGCCTCTTCGTTCATAGTTCCGTCGTCGTTCATAGTTTTAATTACGGGGAGATTATGGCGAAGCCCTACTTCAAAGTCGTTAGGGTCGTGCGCTGGGGTAATTTTAACTGCACCCGTACCGAAATCAAGTTCAACGTAATCGTCTTCTACAAGCGGAATTTCACGGTTAACGATAGGAAGTATTAAAGTTTTACCAACTAAGTCTTTATACCTTTCGTCTTTGGGGTTAACTGCAACGGCAACGTCGCCAAGCATAGTTTCAGGACGAGTGGTTGCTACAACTATATACCTATTCTCCCCTTTTACTTGGTATTTAACGTGCCATAAACCCGATTGTTCTTCAGTGTAGTCAACTTCCGCGTCCGAAAGGGCGGTTTTACAAACGGGGCACCAGTTGATAATTCTTTTACCTTGATAAATTAAGCCTTTTTCGTAAAGGTTAACGAAAACTTCTTTAACGGCGCGGTTACACTTTTCGTCCATAGTAAACGCGAGGCGCGACCAGTCGCAAGAAGAACCTAATTTTTTAAGTTGTTCAACTATTCTACCGCCGTATTTTTCCTTCCATTTCCAAGCGCGAACTAAAAACTCTTCACGCCCGATTTGTTCTTTGGAAAGACCCTCTTCTTTAAGCGCGTCAACGATTTTTACTTCGGTTGCGATAGAAGCGTGGTCCGTACCCGGTAACCAAAGGGTTTCATAGCCCTGCATACGCTTAAAACGAATAATGCTATCTTGAATAGAGTCGTTAAGCGCGTGCCCCATGTGAAGTTGACCCGTTATATTCGGTGGCGGTATAACCACGGTAAAGGGAACTTTATTTGGGTTTGGTTGTGCTTTGAAATAGCCGTTTTCTTCCCACTCTTTATAAATTCTGTCTTCAAAACTCTTGGGATTATAAGTTGTTGAAATTTCCATACATATCTCTCCGTTTTATTAAGCAAGTATATTTATACTTAATTTGTCTTAGATAAAGGTTGTTTTCTTAGCGTGTACGTATTAGTATATAATGTTTTTTTAATATTGTCAAATAAAAGTTCACCGTCATACAATGTATTATGTTTTATATTACGGAGTAAACGATGAAAAAATTTATTACAATTATTTTAACTTTTTTAATAATGTTGTTTCCATTATCGGGATGCAATCAAAAAGACGACGGCGTTATTAGAATTAACGAAGTTACCGACTCTTTCTTCTACGCCCCTTTTTACGTTGCTATTGAAAAAGGGTTTTTCAAAGACGAAGGATTAACTATCGAACTGACTAACGGCGGTGGTTCTGACGTTTCAATGACGGCATTACTATCAAAAAACGCCGATATAATTTTAGCAGGACCAGAAACGGCTGTTTACATAAACAGAGCAAATCGTCAAGACGCGCCCAAAATTTTTGCGCAACTTACAAAGCGTGACGGCTGTTTTTTAGTTTCAAGAACACCTGAACCCGATTTTTCGTGGGAAAACCTTGCTAATAAAGAAATTATTATAGGTAGAAAAGGCGGTTTGCCGGCTATGACTTTTCAATATTTAATGAAAAATTTAGGCTATCAAGAAGGGGTTGATATTACGCTTAGAACGGATATTCAATTCAACCTTATGGCACCCACTTACGATTCGGGCGTTGGCGACTACGTTACGCTTTTTGAACCGGTTGCAACCGAGTTCGTAAACCAAGGCAAAGGTCATATCGTAGCAAGCGTTGGGGCTAAAAGCGGTGAAATTCCCTACACTTCTTTTATTGCACTTGAAAGTTACCTTAAAGATAATTCCCAAAAGGTAGAAAAGTTTGTAAAAGCGATGTATAAGGCGCTTAACTACGTTAGAACAACCCCTGCAAGCGAAGTGGCAAAAGAACTCGTTAAACACTTTACGGGTGCTGACGTTAACCAAACGGCAAAGTCGCTTGAAAACTATCTTAGCGTTGATACTTGGATGACGGATATGTCGCTACCTGAAAGTATGTACAATAAACTTTTAGACGTAGTGTCAAGCGCTGGCGAATCGGTTGAAGGGGTAACCTATCAAAAGGTTGTAGACAATACGTTTGCAAGTAAAGGTTATAGGGAGTTCCAAAACTCATAAAGGACGTAACTACCAAGGAGAAAACGTATGGACGATATACTTCAACTTCAAGACGTGTGCCTTACTTACCAAAGCGACGTTTTTGAAACGGACGCTGTAAAAAACCTTAATTTTACCGTTAAAGAAACGGAATTTATTTCAATAATAGGACCGTCGGGTTCTGGTAAAACCACTATACTTTCGCTTATTGCAGGGCTTATGCCCGTTACAAGCGGTAAAATTTTATATAAGGGAAAGGAAATTAAAAAAGTTTGTGAAAATATCGGCTATATGTTACAGCGTGACGAACTGTTTTCTTGGCGAAGTATTGAAAAAAACGTTTACCTGCCCTTAGAAATTAAGAAAATTAACAACCAACCTAACCGTGAGCGCGCTCTTTCACTAATTGAAAAATACGGGCTAAAAGACTTTACTACTTCATATCCGCACCAACTTTCAGGCGGTATGCGACAAAGAGTTGCACTTATTCGCACACTTGCAAGCAACCCCGACCTTTTACTACTTGACGAACCCTTTTCGGCTCTTGACTCACAAACTCGGCTTAAAGTTGCAAGCGACGTGCACTCCATCATAAAAAACGAAAGAAAAACCGCCGTGCTCGTTACGCACGATATTTCAGAGGCAATTTCGTTATCCGATAGAATTATCGTTCTAACCAGCCGACCAGCCAAAGTTTACAAAGAACACAGCTTAAATTTTGATAAAAATTTAACTCCGCTTAAACGCAGAGAAGACAGGTGTTTTTCTAAACTTTTCGACACGCTTTGGAGGGAACTTAACAATGAATAACCTTTTATCTCCCGAAAGAAAACGCTACCTTAAAAAAATTAAAAGGGATAAATTTTTAGTAAACTTTACAAGAGTTTTAATACTAATTATTTTTCTCGGGTTATGGGAAGTTCTTTCAAGGCTTAATATTATCGACTCGTTTTTAATGAGCAGTCCGTCGAAAATAGCAAAAACGATTAGCGAACTATACACTTCGGGCGAGTTGTGGCTACACCTTTCAACCACTCTTTACGAAACGCTACTTGGCTTTTTAATTGCAACCGTTTTAGGAACGATTATCGCACTACTTTTATGGTGGAGTGATTTTACAAGAAAAGTTCTTGAACCGTATATAGTAGTTTTGAACAGTCTACCTAAAATTGCGCTTGGACCTATTATTATCGTATGGTTTGGTGCAGGAACTAAATCAATAGTATTTATGGCGGTTTTAATTACCATTATCGTTACGATAATTACCATGCTTAACGGTTTTTTGGCAACCGAACAAACTAAAATAATACTAATGCGTTCGCTTGGGGCATCAAAACTTCAAATGCTTTATAAACTCGTTTTACCGTCGTCAATTCCCACGTTTATATCCTGCTTAAAAATTAACGTGGGTATGGCTTGGATAGGCTCTATTATGGGGGAATATTTAGTATCCAAACAAGGCATAGGCTATCTTATAGTTTACGGCGGGCAAGTGTTTAGGCTTGACCTTGTTATGGCAAGCACCGTAATACTTTGCGCCTTAGCAGGTTTAATGTACGCGTTAGTTGCAATACTTGAAAAAACGCTAATTAAAAAGAAATAATTTTTATAAAAAAACACGCCTAAAACTTAGGCGCGTTTTTTAATCGGTTAAAAGCCGTTTGATATTATTTATTTTAGTAGTGCTTGCACTAAAAAATTTAGCAAACTCTCTACGTGATTTTATATTTGATATAGTAGATAATTCATATATTACCGCTGAAAGAGCCTTTACGTCGTCAATCATATCTAAAACGCCCCTATCAAGCGCCTTTATATAAAGTGCCTCGGCTGACGTTTTTAGCGGTAAAAGTTCCTTTTCTACGGGCGCAAGTTTAGCACAAACGTAAGCGTAGGCCTCGGTAAATTTATCGCTTTCAAACTCTGCGGAATATAGGTTAATTTTTCTAAAAATATTACCGAAACAGCAAGAAATTTCGCCTTCGGTTTTAGACGCTACCAAATACCCTATTATGCCCGACTTAACTCTATCGAAAACGTTGAGAGATAAAAGCATTTTTTTAAGAATTAAAGTTGCTTTTTCGGTTGCAATTTCGCCAAGCAAAGTAATAATCGTAGACTGTATTTGATATACGCTCGTTGATAACGCGTAGTTGGAAATTTCGTATATCTCATCTTGCCTTTCAAGTTTTTCAGTAGTGCTAAGTTTAATTAAAGCACTTAAATCTTTAATTAAGCCGTGGCGATACCCTGCGTGAAGGTCGAAAGTATATTCGAGTTCTAAAAAATTTTCATCTCTATCTTCTTTGCAATAAGTTATATAACTTTTAGCAACGTAAGAACGGTTAATTTTATAAATTTTTTCGAAAACTTCTTGGGCTTTATCAAACAGTTTAAGGTTGTAATTTATTATACCGTAAATAAGTAGCATCGAAGTATCGTAAGGGTTGATTTTAAGGTATTTTTCCGCATAAAAGCACGCCTTTTGGTGCATGCCTTTTTCAGCGTAAACCACCGCAACTTTATAAAGGTCTTCTTCCCCGCTAATTTCAATTTCTTTTAGTATTTCAAGGTATTTATTAACTTTTTCTTCATTGCCTATCGAGTGAAACATCGATATAGCGTTACAAACTGAAACGGCTTTTTTTTCAAGGGAAACTGCTAACTCAACGTCGTTAACCGAACCGTCTATATCCCCCTTA
>JAZLBK010000054.1:0-6957 GCA_045613665.1 Christensenellaceae bacterium
TATGGTTATCAACTTGGGGTAAAACACAAATATAAAGAAGGGGAAATGGACCAAGTTGACAGAGTTTTGTTCGACCTTAAAAACAACCCTTATTCGCGTAGGATTATGACTAACATTTACAACTTTCAAGACCTACACGAAATGAACTTATATCCATGCGCGTATTCTATGACTTTTAACGTTTCGGCAGGTAAATTAAACGGCATACTTAACCAACGTTCTAACGATATGGTAGTTGCTAATAACTGGAACGTAGTTCAATATTCTATTCTTCTTATAATGCTTGCGCAAGTTTCAAATCTTCAAGTTGGCGAACTCGTTCACGTTATATCCGACGCGCACATTTACGACAGGCATATTCCTGCACTTAAAGAAATGTTTGAACGCGAGCAGTTTGAAGCGCCTAAACTAATAGTAAATCCTGAAATTAAAAATTTCTACGATTTTACGGTTGACGATTTCAAACTGGTTGATTATAAGTCTACACCGCTAAACGGTAAGTTGGAGGTTGCAATATAATGAAGTCAATAGTAGCAGTTGATAAAAAGTGGGGTATAGGCAAAAATAACGATTTACTTTTTTCAATTCCCGAAGATATGAAGTTTTTCCGCGAAAAAACTGCGGGTAAAATCGTTTGTATGGGATATAACACTTTGCTTTCTTTCCCGGGTTCTAAACCACTTAAAAATAGAACTAACATAGTTTTAGCACCAGAAGACGTAGAGAGGGACGATTGTACGGTAGTTCACACCCTTGAAGAACTTTCAAAAGAACTATCTAAATATAATACTGACGACGTTTTCGTTATAGGTGGCGCAATGTTTTATAAAACTATGGTTAATTATTGCGACGAGTTTTATATAACCAAAGTTGACGCTGACGGTGGGGCAACGGTTTTCTATCCCAACCTTGACGAAATGGGGTTTGTTGAAACGTACGCGTCCGAGCCTATTGAAACTAACGGCTATACTATTAGGTTTACAACTTATAAAAACCCAAACCCTATAAAATTTTAATTAAAGACCTTTTAAGGTCTTTTTTTTATCCTTTGTTTACAAATTTTACCATTTGGGGTATAATAGTATAAAGAATAAGTAAATTTTGCTTTTTTAAGGAGATAATTATGGCAACACCACACAACAGCGCTAAATTAGGCGATTTTGCTAAAACCGTACTAATGCCGGGCGACCCTAAGCGTTCGGAATTTATTGCTAAAACTTTCTTAAAAGACGTTACGCTTGTAAACGACGTTAGGGGAATTAAAGGCTACACGGGTTATTATAACGGAGTTAAGGTTTCGGTAATGGCGTCTGGTATGGGTATGCCGTCTATGGGCATATATTCATACGAACTTTATTCCTTTTACGGCGTTGAAAATATTATAAGAGTAGGCTCTACGGGTGCGCTTAACGAAAACCTTGAACTTTACGATATCGTTTTAGCGCAAGGTGCTTGTACCGATAGTAATTTTGGTGCGCAATACGGCTTGAACGGAACTTTTGCGCCTATTTGCGATTACGCGTTGTTAAAAAACGCCGTTTCTGCTTGTGAAAAGCAGGGTAAAAAATACTACGTTGGCAACGTTTTATCAAGCGATAGATTTTATAACGACGTAACTTCTCCGCTTTCTTGGGCTAAAATGGGCGTATTGTCGGTTGAAATGGAATCGGCGGGGTTGTATATGACCGCCTCACGCCTTAACAAGCGCGCTTTGTCGGTGCTTACGGTGTCAGACAGTTTAGTTACGGGTAAAGAAACGACGAGTGAAGAGAGAGAAAAATCGTTTACGGATATGATTAAAATTGCGCTTTCTGTCGCAGTTGATATGGATAAAGTATGAAAAAACGCGTATTTTTAATGGTTCTTGACAGCCTTGGTATAGGTGGTGCGAGTGACGCTGAAAAGTTTGGCGACAAAGGTTCCAACACCCTTTTAGCAATTTCTAAAAGTGAAAATTTTAAGGCTGAAAACCTAAAAAAATTAGGGCTTTTTAATATTGACGGGGTTTTAGGCGGAATAACTTCGCCTATTGGGGCGTATGCAAGGCTTAAAGAAAAAAGCGCAGGTAAAGACACTACGCTTGGGCATTGGGAATTAGCAGGCATCGTTTCAAACGACCCTTTGCCGACCTATCCAAACGGCTTTCCCGAAGATGTTATTTTAGAGTTTGAAAGGCGTATAGGAACTAAAACTTTGTGCAATAAGCCGTATTCGGGAACGGAAGTTATTAAAGATTACGGAAAAGAGCATATAAAAACGGGATATCCTATCGTTTACACGTCGGCGGACAGCGTTTTTCAAATTGCAACGCACGACCAAGTAGTTTCGGTTGAAAAATTATACGAATACTCAAAAATTGCAAGAGAAATTCTCGTTGGTAAGCACTCGGTTGGAAGAGTTATTGCAAGACCTTTTACCGGCGAATATCCCTATACGAGAACGGCTTATAGAAAAGATTTTTCACTTTTACCGCCTAAAAAAACTATGCTTGACGTTTTGGTTGAAAATGGTAAAGAAGTTTTAGCGGTGGGCAAAATTAACGATATTTTCGCAGGTAAAGGGATAACTGAAAGTGTAAAAACTAAGTCAAACGCCGAAGGGTTTACAAAAATGTTAGAAATTCAAAAAAGAGATTTTGACGGGTTATGTTTTGTAAACTTCGTTGACTTTGACAGTATGTACGGGCATCGAAACGACGCTTTTGGTTACGCAAAAGCAATAAGTGAGTTCGACGAGTTTTTATTTGAGTTTTTATGCGGTATGAAAGATAGTGACTGTTTGATAATTACCGCTGACCATGGGTGCGACCCGTCAACCCCGTCTACCGACCACTCGCGAGAAGACGTTCCGTTTATTATGTATAAAAAAGGTATAACGCCTAAAAATTTAGGTGAAATTATGGGTTTTGATTACGTTTCAAAAACCATACTTAAAATTTTGTTATGAGAGCGTATGATATTATTAAGAAAAAGCGCGACGGGTTTGAACTTACGAAAGAAGAACTGTCGTTTATAGTAAAAGGCGCAACTAATAAAACTATTCCCGACTATCAAATTTCCGCTTTTTTAATGGCTGTTTATTTTAGGGGTATGACGAGGCGTGAAATACTTGATTTCACCTTGGAAATTGCCAACTCTGGCGACGTTGTTCGTTCGGGCGGATTAGACGGAATTAAGGTAGATAAACACTCTACGGGTGGGGTTGGAGATAAAACGAGTTTAATAATTTCCCCAGTAGTTTCAGCACTTGGGCTTAAAGTTTTGAAAATGAGTGGGCGCGGGCTTGGGCATACGGGCGGAACGGTTGATAAACTTTGTTCAATTAAAGGGTTTAACGCCGATTTATCGTACGGCGAGTTTATTTCAACTTGTAAAAAAACGGGGTTGTCAATAATAGGTCAAACGCAAAATTTAGCCCCAGCCGACAAGATTTTTTACGCCCTTCGTGACGTTACCGCCACCGTTGACAGTATTCCGCTTATAGCGTCAAGCATAATGGGTAAAAAACTTACCGCGCAAGACGACGTTATCGTGTTAGACGTAAAGACGGGTGACGGCGCGTTTATGAAATCTCAAAAAGACGCGGAAGACTTAGCAAAAGTTATGGTTGAAATAGGCAAGGGGGCGAATAAAAAAATATCCGCAGTTATTACGGATATGAGCCAGCCACTTGGTTACGCCGTTGGTAACGCCTTAGAAGTTAAAGAGGCGATAGACGTGCTTAAAGGTAACGCTAAGGGGGATTTATACGACGTTTGCAGGCATTTAACGGCTGAAATTTTATCTCTTAGCGGTTACGGAGAGTTTAACGATTGCGAAGTTGCTTTCGATAACGCAATAAGTAGCGGTATAGCATACGATAAGTTTAATGAGTTCGTTATAGCGCAAGGCGGTAGTTTACAAGATTTTGAAAAGGGAAATTATATTGCCGATTACAAAATGCAAATAACGTCTAATAAAAGCGGTTACGTATCAAAACTAAACGCTGAAAGGGTTGGCGTTTCCGCGCTATATCTCGGTGCGGGAAGAAATGCAAAAGATGACCAGATAGATTATAAAGCAGGAATAATTTTAGGTAAAAAAGTAGGCGATAAGGTTGAAAAGGGAGAAGTTCTTTGCACTTTATACGCAAGTGATTATTTACTTTTTGAAAAAGCAAAAGAAACCTTTTTGTCTTCAATAACTATTTCAAATAAAACGCCTAATAAAAATGCTTTAATTATAAAAACAATAAGATAAAACCCGCAACCGCGGGTTTTTTCATTTACAAAAGTGTTTTAATTTTGTATAATGAAAATATGGTTACAAGCAAAAAACTAAACTTATTTGGTCAACTTTTATTACTTCTTGCAACGCTTGCGTGGGGTACGTCTTTTTTTATACTTAAAGAAACTATTGAAACGGTAAACGAACTTTTCGTGTTAGCGCTTAGATTTTTGTTTTCCGGAATAGTTTTAGGCTTAATTTTTATCAAAAAAATTAAAAGTGCGAACAAAAAAACTATACTTCACGGCTTAACGCTCGGCGTGATACTCGTTCTTGCGTATATTATTCAAACGTACGGTTTAAGTTATACAACGCCCAGCCGTAACGCATTTTTAACTTCAAGTTACTGCGTTATAGTTCCCTTTCTTGCGTGGGCGATTACAAAAATTAAACCAAAGGCGCATAACGTAATATCGGCGGTTGCTTGTATCGTGGGTATAGGTTTGGTTGCCTTTTCGGGCAAGCAAGGTCAAGGCTCGAATATTTTACTTGGTGACGGGTTGACTTTACTTTGCGCTATATTTTACGCCTTGCAAATTATTTTCATTTCAAAATATCAAGAAAGTGGGGAAGATACGTCCGTTTTATTAGTTTTAGAACTTTTAACCGTAGGCGTTTTATGTGCGGTATTATCTATATTATTTGAACTTCCAAACGGAACGGCTGGTTACGAATTAAACCTTGAAAAAATATTAAAAATAGGCTACCTTGCCGTTGTTTGCACGCTGTTTGCTCAAATGGCGCAAATTTACGGGCAAAAGTTTACAACGCCAAATCAGGCAAGTTTAATACTTAGTTTAGAAGCGGTGTTTGGAACGTTGTTTTCAGTAATACTCGGTGACGAAAAATTAACGGCAGGTTTAATAATAGGCTTTGTGATAATATTTGTAGCAATGCTAATTAACGAACTAAAACTCGACCCCTTAAAACTTCTTGGCGGGAAAAAATCAATAGAGTAAACAAAAACTGCTTGCGAAAATTCGCAAGCAGTTTAATTTTATTTATTTTCTGTTTTTAGACCACTCTTTCATACGTAAATCGTGTGAGAGAATTTTCTTTCTTAAACGAATTGATACGGGGGTAATTTCTAAAAGTTCGTCGTCGGCTATAAACTCCATACATTGCTCTAAACTCATATGCGTTGGCGGTATAAGTTTAAGAGCCTCTTCACTTCCGCTTGCACGAGAGTTAGTAAGGTGTTTTTGCTTGCATACGTTTACGGTTAAGTCTTCTTCGCGCGAGTTAACGCCTACGACCATGCCTTCGTACACTTTTAAGCCTGCGCCTACGAAAAGGGTGGAGCGTTCTTGTGCGTTAAACAAGCCGTATTGCGTTGTAACGCCCGCCTCGAAACATACGAGTGAACCGCGGTTTCTTTCCTTTATATCACCTTTATACGGCTCGTAACCCGCAAAGGTCGACGCCATCGTGCCAAAACCCTTGGTGTCGGTAAGCATTTCGTTTCTGTAACCGATTAAGCATCTTGAAGGGATTTTGAAAGTGAGTTTCGTACCGCCTCTGTCGTCAGCGTCCATCGATGCAAGTTCGCCACGGCGTTCTAAAAGTTTACTCATAACCGCGCCTACGTACTCGGTAGGAACGTCAACTACCAAGTCTTCCATTGGTTCGCAAGTTACCCCGTCAATAGTCTTATAAATAACTTTGGGGCGTGATACTTGGAATTCGTATCCCTCACGGCGCATTTCTTCAATAAGGATAGAAAGGTGAAGTTCACCGCGACCAAACACCTTAAACGTGTCGGTATTGTCCGTTTCTTCAACGCGCATTGATACGTTGGTTTGAACTTCCTTAAAAAGTCTTGCCCTTAAATGGCGCGACGTTACGAATTTACCTTCTTTGCCGGCAAAGGGGGAGTTGTTTACCATAAACATCATAGAAATCGTCGGCTCGTCAATAGCAACGAAGGGCAGTGGTTCGGGTTGGTTAAGTGAGCAAATGGTTTCGCCTATATTTATTTCGGCAATGCCGGAAATTGCAATAATGTCGCCTACGGTTGCGCTTTCTACTTCCGCGCGTTTAAGCCCTTCAAACTGATAAAGTTTTCCTATCTTTGCAGTTGAAGTAGTTCCGTCGGTATGGCAAACGGTTACCGTTTCCGCGTCTTTAACAGAACCCCTTACTATTCTGCCTACGCCGATACGCCCAACGTATTCGTCGTAATCAACGTTGCAAATTATTGTTTGAAGCCCGCCGTCAAACTCGCCCGTTGGCGCTGGAACTTCGCTGACGATTACGTCAAGAAGTGCCGACATATCTTCCGTTTGGTTGTTTATATCTAACGTGGCAAAGCCTGCGCGCGCCGAAGCGTAAACGGTTTTGAAGTCAAGTTGCTCGTCGTTTGCACCGAGTTCGATAAATAGGTCGATAACCCCGTCCATAGTCTTATCAAGGTCACCGCCCTTATCTATTTTATTGATAACAACAACCGGCTTTTTGCCAAGCGACAACGCTTTTTTCAAAACGTAACGGGTTTGGGGCATACAGCCTTCAACAGCGTCAACTAACAAAATAACGCCGTCTACCATAGAAAGTATGCGTTCAACTTCACCGCCAAAGTCTGCGTGGCCGGGGGTGTCGATAATATTTATTTTAACGCCTTTATAGTTTACCGCAGTATTGTTTGCTAATATGGTTATGCCTCTTTCACGCTCTAAGTCGTTACTGTCCATAA
>JAZLBK010000055.1:0-20812 GCA_045613665.1 Christensenellaceae bacterium
TGACCGTAGGGGTGCTCTTCGTCGGCAGGGCGCATTGAAAGCCTAAACCCAACGAAACTTATAACGTTACTGGACGCGTCGCTCAAATTATTAAACGCGTCAGCCATAATGGCAACCGAACCAGATATTAAACCTGCTAAAAGTTTAATACCAAACAGTAAAACGTTAGATAAAATCCCTATAATGCTTGCTACCTTTCCGTAGGCTGAACGCACTTTTGGATTAGTAACGTCGTCTGCATTTTTAATAAAGAGTTTGAAAATTTTATTCATTATAATCAACCTCGGTAAGTTCTACGAAAGCCTTTGCGTTCAAATCTAAACGGGCAAAGTTTCGGTTAAGGTATTGCAAATACCCCTCCGCGCCTATCATACACGCATTGTCGGTACAAAGTTTTTTCTCGGGTAAAACAAGTTTAATATTTTCTTTTTTACAAACTTTTTCAAGGCTTTCTCTCAAATAGCCGTTAGCCGAAACGCCACCACCCACCGAAAGTACGCCGTAGCCCCTTTCTTTAACCGCCTTAATCGCCTTTTTAATTAAAACGTCAATCGCCGAGCATTGAAAGGAACAAGCCACGTCTTCAATTTTATAATCTTCGCCCTTTTGTTTTTTGTTGTGAACGTAGTTTATAACCGCCGTTTTAAGTCCGCTATACGAAAAATCGTAACCCTTTTTACCCTTTAACATAGCAGGCAATACAACGTTGTTTTCTCCTTTTTTTGCCACCCTTTCAATATTAGGTCCGCCGGGGTAAGATAGCCCAAGCACTCTTGCAACTTTATCAAAGGCTTCGCCAACGGCATCGTCAAGCGTTCCACCCAAAACGTCGTAGGCATAATAGTCCTTAACGTCGATAATAGCAGTATGCCCACCGCTTGCAAGTAAAGAAATAAAAGGTGGCGTTAAAGTTTTATCTTGTAAATAACCAGCCGAAACGTGCCCCCTTATGTGACTTACGGGAATAAGCGGAATATTAAGCGAAAAAGCAAGCGCTTTTGCGTACGAAACGCCAACGAGTAGCGCGCCGATAAGCCCCGAACCATAGGTTACGGCAATCGCGTCTAAATCTTTTAACTCAACGCCCGCATCTTCAACCGCCCTTTCTACCGCCTGCGAAATTGCCGTAGTATGCGCGCGCGACGCAATTTCGGGAACTACACCGCCAAACTTTATATGTTCAGTCATAGAACTAAGTATTACGGAAGACAAAATCTCCCTACCGCCCTTAACTACTGACGCCGCAGTTTCGTCGCAACTTGACTCTATTGCAAGTATTAATGCGCCCTCTTTTAAGGGCGCGTTGTTAATTTTTTCAAAGTAATTCATTATGATTTTTTAAGATAATCTACGATAAATAAATCAATATCTCCGTCCATAACGGCGGAAACGTTGCTGTTTTCCGCGCCTGTTCTATGGTCTTTTACAAGAGTATACGGGCAAAATACGTAAGAGCGTATTTGACTACCCCACTCGATTTTTTTAATATCGCCTTTAATTTCTTGCGCCTCAGCCATTTTTTCCGCCTCGCGCTTTTCTACGAGTTTACTCATAAGCATTTTCATTGCTTGCTCACGGTTTTGTATTTGAGAACGCTCGTTTTGGCAAGCAACTATAATGCCCGTAGGCAAGTGAGTTATTCTTATTGCCGATTCCGTTTTATTTACGTGCTGACCGCCAGCGCCCGACGAACGATAGGTATCCACCTTGATTTCTTCGGGGCGAATTTCTATTTCGCCAGCGTCTTCAATTTCAGGCATAACTTCAACCGACGAAAATGACGTTTGACGCCTTGCATTGCTATCAAAAGGCGAAATTCTAACAAGCCTATGAACGCCCTTCTCGGCTTTAAGATAGCCGTAAGCGTTAACGCCTTCAACTCTAAACGATACGCTTTTAATACCTGCGGAATCACCTTCTAAACGGTCAAGTTCAGTAATTTTATAGCCGTGCTTTTCCGAGTACATCATATACATACGGTAAAGCATTTCAGTCCAGTCGCAAGCCTCCGTACCGCCAGCGCCGGCGTGCAAAGTCATAATTGCGCTTGACGAGTCGTACTTTCCGCGAAGAAGTGCTTGTAAACGCATTTTTTCTATATCTTCTTCCGCCTCTTTAAGTTCAAGTTCAACTTCCGCCATAAAACTATCGTCGTTTTCTTCTTCGGATAAAACTATCATTTCTTCGGCGTCGCAAATTGCTTTTTCAGCCCTGTCGAAAACCTCTATTTTGTTTCTTATAGCCTGCGCCTTTTTAGATAGTTCAGCCGATTTTTTAAGGTCGGTATAAACTTCTTCTTTTTCAAGTTCCTTTTCTATCCCTTGAAGGTCCTTCCTTGCACTTTCTATATCAAGAGAATACCCTGCCTCTTTAAGCGTTTCTTTCAAACTTGAAATTTTTTGCCAATATAAATCAGTTCTTATCATAAATTTCCTATCGTTTTTTTAGTTAAAGTGCCTTTTAGTTTTGCCCGCAACAGTTTTTGTATTTTTTACCGCTACCGCAAGGGCAAGGGTCGTTTCTGCCCACTTTTTTACCTTTTACGATTGTTCCCGTGGGTTTATTTTCTACACTACCGCCACCTTCTTGAAGTTCTTTCCTTTCAGGTTGTTTGGTAGGCGTTTTTCTAACTTCCGATTTTAATAAAATAGTAACCGTGTCGACTTGAATACTTTCTATCATTTGTTCGAACATATCAAGCCCTTCGCGCTTGTAGGCGTTAATGGGGTTTTCGTGAGCGTATCCGCGAAGCGATATACCGCGCTTTAAGGTATCCATAGCGTCGATATGGTCAATCCACTTATTGTCTACGTTCTTTAATAAAACCACTCTTTCAACTTCGTTGAAATCAATGCCTATTTCTTTATACCTTGCAATTTTTTCTTCGTAGGTATCTATTACCTTTTTAATTACCCTTTGAAGAATTTCAGCATAATCCCACTTTTCAAGTCGGCTTTCGGTAAGATAGTTAGTCCCTTCGGGCAATACCCTTTCTTCAAGCGCTTTATTGAGTTTTTCTCTATCCCAGTTAGACGGTTCTTGCCCAACGTTTACCGTTCTTGATATGATATCCGCAACGATATCGGGAATAAGTTTTAAGATTTTTTCGTGAGTATCTTCACCTCTTAAAACGGTGTTTCTTTCTTCATAAATAACTTTACGTTGAGTATTCATAACGTCGTCGTACTCGATAATTTGACGGCGAATACCAAAGTTTTTGCCCTCTATCATACGTTGGGCGTTTTCAATTTGGCGAGAGAGTATTTTTGCTTGCATAGGCGTATCTTCGTCAACCTTAAAGGCGTTGTATATAGCCATAAGCCTATCTCCACCGAAACGCTTTGCCAAATCGTCTTCAAGCGAAATGTAAAATAACGACGAACCAGGGTCGCCTTGACGACCTGCACGACCTCTTAACTGATTATCAATACGGCGTGATTCGTGCCTTTCCGTACCTATAATTCTAAGACCGCCAAGCGCGGAAACTTCTCTCTTTTCAGCCTCCGTTTGTTCGGTGTGTTTTTCAAGGATTTTGCGATATTCTTCCCTAACTTCCAAAACTTCGCCCGAAACGTTTTGAACGTAAGACGTAGCAAGTTCTATAACGTTAGGCTCTACGCCCTTGTTAATAAGGTCTTGCTTTGCAAGGTATTCGGGGTTACCGCCAAGCAAAATATCCGTACCACGACCAGCCATGTTAGTAGCAATAGTAACCGCGCCTTTTTTACCAGCCTGAGCGATAATTTGCGCTTCTTTTTGGTGGTTTTTTGCGTTAAGAATATTGTGTTTTACCCTATTTTTAATAAGGTGCTTGGAGATTTCTTCCGATTTTTCAACGGTTACCGTACCCACGAGAACGGGTTGCCCCTTTTCGTGCGTTTCGATAATATCGCGAATAAGCGCGCGCATTTTACCCTTTTCAGTCGAGTAAATTACGTCGGGTTCGTCTTTCCTTATTAGCGGACGGTTGGTGGGAATTTCTAAAACGTCAAGTCCGTAAATGGTTCTAAACTCTTCTTCTTCCGTCTTGGCAGTTCCCGTCATACCAGACAACTTTTTATAAAGCCTAAAATAGTTTTGGAAGGTAATAGTAGCGTGGGTTTTGTTTTCGTTTCTAACGGGAACGTTTTCTTTTGCTTCTATGGCTTGGTGAAGCCCGTCGGAATACCTTCTACCTATCATTAAACGACCGGTAAACTCGTCAACTATTAAAATTTCGCCACCGTCTACAACGTAGTCGTTATCGCGCTTAAAAATGTGGTGCGCTTTAAGTGCTTGCTGTATGTGGTGAGATAAATCGGCGTTTTCAATATCCGAAAAACTTTCTATTTGGAAGAAATTTTCAGCCTTAACCGCGCCCGATTCGGTAAGTTGAACGGACTTATCTTTAATATCAACGTTAAAATCTTCGTCTTTAATAAGAGTTTTTACAAAGCGGTTTGCCTTTACGTAAAGTTCCGACGACTTGCCACCTCTACCCGAAATAATAAGCGGTGTACGAGCCTCGTCGATTAAAATTGAGTCCACCTCGTCGACGATGGCAAATTCAAGCCCGCGTTGAACCATATCTTTAAGGTTAACCTTTAAGTTATCTCTTAAATAGTCAAAACCAAATTCGTTGTTCGTGCCGTAGGTTATATCGCAAGCGTAAGCCTCTCTCTTTTGCTCGTCGGTAAGGTCGTGAACGTTTACGCCTACCGTTAAACCTAAGTATTTGTATACTTTACCCATCCACTCCGCGTCACGCGAGGCAAGGTAATCGTTTACGGTAACTACGTGTACGCCCTTTCCCGTCAATGCGTTAAGATAAGCGGGTAAAGTTGCCATAAGCGTTTTACCTTCACCCGTTTTAAGTTCAGCTACTCTACCTTCGTGAACGCATATACCGCCCATAAGTTGAACTTTATAGTGGCGCATATTAAGAACGCGGTAACTCGCCTCTCTTACCGTAGCAAAAGCGTCGGGTAAAATTTTATCAAGCGATTCGCCGTTTTTTAACCTTTCTTTAAGAACGTCGGTTTGCGATTTAAGTTCTTCTTCGCTCATAGCCTCGTACTTAGGCGAAAGGTCGATAATTTTATCGGCAATTTTGCTTATATTTTTAAGCCCAACTCTCGTATCGTGGTTCAAGATATATCTAATAAGTCCCATAGAAATCTCCGTATATGTTATATAATCTTAATTATTTTACTATATTTTAGCCTTTAAGTAAACAATTTAACTCAAAAAAAATAAACCGCTTTTGCAAAAAAAACGGTTTTTTTATAGTTTTTAGACAATTTTTTTACTTTTAATTATTTTTCACTCTTTTGAAACGCTTGCAATCGTTAATACTATTACTTTTTTAGAACCCGCTTTTTTAAGAAGTTTTGAAATAGTGTCCGCCGTTGCGCCGGTGGTTAAAACGTCGTCTATTAAAAGTATTGATTTTTCTTTTACCAAAGCCTTGTCCACCTTAAACGACGAACTTAAATTTTTAAGCCTTTTACTAAGCGATAGCGTGGCTTGGCGTTCGGTTTCTTTTACCTTTTCAACACAGTTAACAACTTCAATATTTGCAAGTGCGGAAAACTTTTCGGCTAAAATTTTAGACTGGTTGTATCCCCTTTCTTTTAGCCTATTTGGGTGCATAGGCACGAAAGCAACTAAATCGCAAGAGATATTTTCGCACTTATAAAGGTTAAAAAGTTCTTTTGAAAAATAATCGCTAAGGTATTTGCGGTTTTGATACTTAAAATTTTGTATAAGTGAACTTATAGGCTGTTTATAATCAAAAACGCTGAGTGCTTTATCGAAATTTATATTTCTTTCAGCGCAAGAATTACAGTAGTTTACCGCGTAAGGCGTAGCCCTACCACAATGCGAGCATTTGTTTTTAGATATAAAAGTAATTTCTCTTTGGCAATCGCTACAAAAATACCCGTCGAATATCTCTTTATTACAGACGTTGCAAGTCCACCTATCGTAAAACAACGCCCTATTTAATACCTTTTTAATAAATTTAATCATACCCAACCACTTGCATATACGGATAAACGTAGTTTATCTTGTTAATTCTAAACATCTCGTCAACCGTAAGATTTAAGTTTTTAGCCACCGTTTCGGGCGTATCGCCAACCTTAACAACGTAAACTTTTTTATATCGTTTTATATATAGCCTATCGCCTGAGCAAATCTCTCTTTTTAGCCTGTTGTCTTTTACTATAATTTCTTTTGATGTTGAAAAGGTTTTTGCTAAACTTTCAAGAGTATCGCCTTTTTGAACGGTGTATACGCCTTCGTTTTCAATTTCAATAGCCAAAGATAATTTTTTCATACTTTAATATTATTCTTTTAGGCTACTTGATATTCTATTTAGGAAAAACGAATAATAAAATATTCGTGTACGAGGTGATATTATTAAAAAACTTGTTAAAACAATGATGACGGTAACGGCGTTTTCTACCGCTGAAAGACTTTTAGGTTTTGTCTACCGTATATTTTTATCTCGAAGTTTGGGCTCTGAGGGTATGGGATTATACCAAGTTTCATTATCGGTAGTTGGGCTTATTATGACGCTAACTTCCTCAGGAATACCTATTACCGTATCGCGAATTATGACTAAACACTCGGCTGAAAACCACGAAGAACTAAGTTTTGGAACGGTAACGGCCGGTATGATTTTAAGTTTAGTTTTATCTTTACCTTTGGTTGCGTTATTTTATTTCGTGCCGTCTATCTCGGGCTTAATTTTTGCCGACGAAAGATGTTACGTTATTCTTAAAATCGTGCTACCGGGTATAGTTATTACTTCCGTTTACTCAGTCGTTCGCGGATATTTTTGGGGTAAAAAATTCTTTCTTTCGTATTCTTTAATTGAGTTTATTGAAGAACTTATTATGCTTATTGCAGGCGTTATTTTAATAACTTCTGCAACCACGAATATAGACGGTATTAGGGGCGCTGGTTACGCAGTAACCATATCCTACGTTTTTTCTTTCGTAACGGCAATTATTTTATATTTCGTTCGGGGTGGAAAACTAAAAAGCCCAAGGGGTGAAATTAAACCGCTAATTTCTTCCGCAACGCCTATTACCGCTATGCGAACGGCAACTTCGCTAATCAACACTTTAATTGCAATAATATTACCGCTAAGGTTAGTGCTTGGCGGTATGAGTCAAAGTATGGCAATTTCAAGTTACGGCGAACTTTCGGGTATGAGTATTCCGCTTATCTACATACCGTCAACGCTAATAGGCTCGATTGCGCTCGTATTAGTTCCAGAACTATCAGACAACTATTACCGTCACAGCACTATTACCCTTAAAAACAATATGGAAAGGGGCGTAAAATCTTCGGTATTTATATCCGCGCTTATAATACCCGTATTTTTAAGCGTTGGAAAAGAACTTGGCTTTTTAGTTTACAACAACGTAAACTCGGGCGTGTACGTTCAGCGCGCTTGTATAATAATGCTACCTATGAGTATCACTATGATTTCAACAAGTATGCTAAACAGCCTAAACTTAGAAAAGAAAACGCTTGCCTATTATTCGGTTGGCGCGTTGTTTTTATTAGCGTCAATCTACTTCTTGCCTAAATATTTAGGGGTTTACTCGCTTATCGTAGGGCTATTTATAAGTTACGTTATAACCGCTACGTTTAATTTAATTTTAATAAGAAAAACGTGTAAACGCCCACCCGAATATTCGTTTTTTATAATAGCAAGCATATTTTTAATAATTCCGTCAGCACTCTTTGGGCATTTACTTAAAGGAATTTTACTTAACTACCTACCCGTTTATTTAACGGTTATATTATGTTCTTTATCAGTAGTTGCGTTTATATATTTGCTTTTCAAAATTTTTAATCTTTTTAGCCTTAAAGAAGTGTTTGAAAAGTAAGTTAGTTTTTGAAAAACGGCAAGCGAATTATTATAGGAACTATAATAAAAAGCAAGGCGTAGTTTACGATACAGTTAAAAATTTGCCCCTTAAAAATTAAGCGGTAACAAACGTAGGCTAAAAAGGAAACTTCCCCGCCGAAAAGTTCTTTAACGTAATCAATTACTGCTTTTGAAAACCCCATTTTATAATTGTATAAATAAAAACCCATTGAATTTATTAAAATAGTTCCAACTATCAATGAAGATAGGCATATCAAAAGAAGTTTTAACACTAAATCTACTTTTTTATTGAACTTTATAAAGTAAAAAATAACGCCGGATAAAAGCGCGGTAACGCCAGAAGTTAAGCCAACCCAAGGCATATAAACGTACCCCCACGAGTTTATAATAAACCCGATAGCGTCGCCTATAATACAAGCGCAAAAACCACTACCTCCGCCTATCAAAATACCTGCAAGCATAGAAAGTAGCAAGGTTATTGAAAACTGAACGTCTGAAAACTTAATTTCAAGTAGCGTATTTGCAACGATAAGCACCGCTGTAACAACGGATACGTACGCTATTTTTTTTGTGGCGTTTTTTTCTTGTAACATAGGCGAAAAGGCAAACTTTTCCCACAGTTTTTTACAATTAGTCTTTTTTTGCATATAAAAAAACCTCCGTAAGAGGTCCACTGAAAAATAGCCTTTCGGCATTATTAAAGCGGACGCGCCCTCAAACCGCAACGAACTACCGTTTTCGTTCAAGAACGACATCCCATTTCTTGACACTTAACGCAATCAGGCTACTCTTTAATTTTAATAAGGTAATTTTATCATAACGACTATATTTTATCAAGCGTTTTAGAATAATTGTTAAATTATTATAAATAATAACGATATGGCTATTATATTTTTAAGATCGTCCATAATCTATATCGCCCTGCTTTTTATTATGAGGCTTATGGGAAAGCGCCAAATAGGAGAAATGCAACCTTTCGAGTTTACAGTAACTCTTTTAATTGCTGAACTTGCGTGTATTCCCATGAGTGATTTTTCAATTCCATTGATATACGGCGTGTCCGCAATACTTGCAATGTTCGTTTTGCATCAATTTATGACCTTGCTTGATAAATCGGGTAAAATTTTCAAACTTGCGTTTAGCGGAAAACCGTCGGTAGTAATTAACAAAAACGGCGTAGATTTTAACGAACTTAAAAAAAACAATCTCGACGTTGTAGATTTAATAGAAAGTATGAGAATACTCGGCTACTTTTCGCTCGACGCGGTAACCTACGCAATTTACGAAGCAAACGGCACGCTATCGGCACTTGAAAACGAAAATTATGAAAGTCCTAACGATTTGCCTTTGCTCGTAATAAGCGGTGGCAAAACGGATAAAAAAAACCTTGATAAAATAGGTTATACTGAAAGCGAAATAAGTAAATTTCTCTATGAAAAAGGTGTAAAAAACATTAAAAACGTGGGGGTTTTTACCGTTTCGGCAAGCGGTAAATTTTACCTTCAAGAATTTAAGGCAAAATACAAAACGGGCAATATGAAAATTAAAACGGAGGCGGTATGGTAAAAGCATTTTTAACTGCACTTATAAGTTTACTTATTATTGTGGGCGCAAGCATTTTTGAACAAACCTATCTAAATAATTCTTTCAGCGAATTTGAGCGCGCGGTTACGATTACTTATGATAAAACTCAAAACCACACCGCCGTAAAAGACGACGTTTTATCAATCCAAAACCTTTGGGTTGAAAAGAAAAAAACACTTCATATTTTTATTCCGCACAACGATATTAAAGAAGTTGATTTATGGGTAGCGGAAACGGTAACGCTCGTTGAAAATCAAAAGTGGGAAGATGCGCTTTCAAAACTTGAAGTAGTGCTTGAAATTATAGAACAAATACCTAAAACCTACTCGTTAAGAGTGGAAAATATATTATAAAAACCGCCTTATCGGCGGGTTTATTGTAGTTATATTGCTATCGCAGTGATATTTTGACTAACGTCAAAGTGATATGCAACTTAAAGTCGCGTGATATTTTTTTGCTTAACGCAAAAAAGTTATGGATAATTTTTTTATATAAAAGATAAAACCACAACTTTCGCGTAGCGAAAATATCACTGCACCAAAGGTGCAATATCACAATTTTGCAGAAATTATATCACTGCGCAAGCAATATAACTCCGCCGTAGGCGTTTATAACGACTTATTTAAGGCGTTAGTTTGGGCATTAGACAAGGCTCGCGAAGTTTACGGGGTGAGATTAACCTTGTTGGTTATCGAAGTCCGTAAACGAAGCAGTAACGAAGTATAATGCCCGAAATAACGACTTAAAGCCTAAAATCTTTACGCAACCTTTCTACTATCTTCTTTTCCAAACGCGATATGTAGGACTGCGATATCCCAAGTAGGTCGGCAACTTCTTTTTGGGTGAGTTCGTCTTCTCCACCTAAGCCGAAACGTAGGTGCATAATTTGGCGCTCTCTAAAATTTAGGCGTTCAAGTGCTTTGCGTAAGGTTTTACGCTCTTCGTCTTCTTCTTGGTGCTTATAAACTATTTCGGGGTCTGTACCTAAAACGTCGCTAAGAAGAAGTTCGTTGCCTTCGTAGTCAACGTTCAAAGGCTCGTCAAGAGAAATTTCACCTTTAATTTTAGAAATTTTTCTAAGGTGCATTAAAATTTCGTTTTCAATACAGCGCGACGCGTACGTTGCAAGTTTAATATTTTTGTCAAGGTTAAAAGTGTTAACCGCCTTAATAAGCCCAACGCTACCTACTGAAATTAAATCGTCAAGGTCTACGCCGGTGTTATCAAACTTTCTTGCTATGTATACAACAAGGCGTAAATTATGTTCAATAAGGTCTTTTTTTACGCTTTCGTCACCTCTTTCTAAAAGTTTAAGTTTTTCACTTTCTTCTTCGGTAGAATAGGCTTTTGGAAGAGTTTCACTACCACTTAAATAGTAAAGTGCGTTTTGGGTTTTGAATATTGATTTTAATAGATTTTTAAGTTTCATAAAAACGTTCATAATTACACCTTTATATAAGCGACGGATGTAGCAACAACTGATAGTTATTGCTATTAAACCCAGACGGGCTAACGCCTAATAGTACGTTATTAAATATATTCACTTTTATTCCGTTGTATATCAAAAGTTTATCAATAACGTAAAGTTCCATTAGCGAACTTCCGCTTACCGTGTCGAATTCTAATTTTGACACGCTTTTTTTAACGCTTGATTTTTTTAGTTTTTCAAATAGTGAGTTAGAACAAACTATAACGGGCAAGCCCGACTTATTATCGTAAAGCCCGTTTCCGCTATCAATAAAACCCTTTACTATAAATTTTTTATTGTTGTCTATTATTGCGCATTGACGTAAAAACGGGCGAAGATTTCTTTCTTTAAGAAGTTTACCTACCAAACTTAGCACCGCTTTACTTATTATATAAACTAAAAAAACCGTTAACCCTATCGGCACGACGCTATCGTAACTTGTAATAAAGTAGGTTTCATAATCAATCATAGCAAAATTGAAAAGGGCTATTATAAAACCACCACACAAAAAGGTAAATAGTATAAATAATAAATAGGTAAACAAGTATTTTTTTATAGATAAATATTTACCTGCTAAAAGAGTTAATAGTAATGATAGCGTTATTTTAATTAGAAGTAGATAGCCGTTATCTAAACTAAACAGCGGTAATAAAACGGCAACGGCAGTTCCTACCAAAGAAGAAATAAAAAGATTTATAAACCGCGTTTTAATAAGTGCGCATCTCGTTGCCGTTTTTAGCAGTAGATAGTTAATTATTAAATTGTCTATTATTGCGTATTCAATATAGATAGACATATAGATATTTTACAGTTTTACGGCAATAAAAAAAGAGTAGTTTTTGTAAAAACTTACTCTTTTTTGTAATTTTTAGATATGGTTAATTGAGTTTGAAAGTTGATTTCTCGTCGCAAACGTTAATAGCGTCTTCCTTCGTAAATTTATTGTCGTGCTCGTTTGAGTATTCGCCTTCACCAGACGGTTTATCCCCGTTAGAACAATGGTCAACAGAAATGCTACCTAAGTTGCGTTTCATATCTACAACCACTATTTCTCTCACCTTTACGTTTGCCGAAAAGCCTATTCTTAACTGACCGTAAAAACCGCTGGAATTTATTACAAGCCCGTCTTTTTCTCTGTTGTATATTCTAAACCAACCGTCTTTATCACCTTTTACGTCCGCCTTAGAATAACTTCTTTGAGAAAGGTATTTTGACTTTCCTTGCCAGCCTGTTGATAAGAAAATTTCAATATTGTCTTCGTAAAGGTCTGAAAAACAAACCCAAATTTCTTTTACGTTTTCACTGTTAGTGGTGCTAATTTTAGTGTTGATGCAAGAATATTGCCTTTCGCCCGTCTCAATATTTTTTTGTATTTGAACTTGGTAAAAAGTGTTGGGGGTATCTTCCCCGTCAAAAGAACCGCTGAACGTTGACAAAACCCATTTATGAAAGGGTTTTGGGTTTGCTGGAGCAAAACTGTCCACAACGAAAAGCCCCGCTACCAAAAATACTATAACGGCTAAAATAACGGAAATTACTATTTTACCTTTTTTGCTAAGTTCAGTTTTTTTTGCTTTTTTATTCATATTAACCTTTTGAAAGTTTTTCAAGTTCGCGCATAAAGGTAGAAATATCTTTGAAAGAACGGTAAACCGACGCAAATCTTACGTAGGCAACTTCGTCAATCTCTTTAAGCCCGTTCATAACCATTTCGCCTATCTCTTTTGAAGTAATTTCTTGGTCAAGCGAATTGTATACTTGCTTTTGAATATCTTCGACCAAGTTATCGATTTTGAACATGGGAACGGGGCGTTTTTCACACGCTTTTATAATACCGCTTTTAATTTTGCCCGCGTCAAACATCTCGCGCGTGCCACCGTTTTTAACAACTAAAACGGGCGTGGTTTCAACGGTTTCGTAAGTTGTGAAACGCCTACCGCAACCTATACACTCACGCCTACGGCGTATCATGGTGTTTTCGTCAGTTGACCTTGAATCAATAACTTTACTTTCAATGCAACCGCAATACATACACTTCATAAAGATAACCTCTTATATAAATCTACTATATATTGTATCACTTTTTAATATTTTTGCAAGTATTTATTAAAAAATTAGGTAATTAACGCTTGTTTTTACCGACTTTTTTATTAGACGATAAACTTTTTCTAAAAACTTCCGTTCCGCGTATGTATTTTACCGTTGTTTTTACTTCTTTTTTATTAGAAGTTCTTTCCGCCTTTTTAGGTTTTTCAAGCGCAGTTAACGCGTAGGCTTTGATAACCGCGTCTTTATTCTTAGGTAAACGGTATTGAAGTAAGGCGCGTTGCATACTTTTTTCTTCTTTGCTTTTAGGAACGAAAACCGATTTTAGCGTATCTGGGTCAATGCCCGTGTAATACATACACGTTGAACGAGTTGACGGAGTTGGGTAAAAATCTTGAACTTGCTCAGGCATATAGTTTATGCTTTTTAGATAGTTGGTAAGTTCAACCGCGTCACTTAGCGTGCAACCGGGATGCGAAGATATAAGGTAGGGAACTAAAAACTGCTTTTTTGAAAGTTTTTCGTTGATTTTTTTATACCTTTCAGCAAACTTTTTGTAAACGCTGAAAGAAGGCTTGTTCATAACCTTCAAAACGCCGTCAGCCATATGTTCGGGCGCAACTTTTAATTGCCCTGAAACGTGGTGTTTAACTATTTCTTCAAGAACGGACTGGTCCTTATCATAGATTATATAGTCGTATCTTAAACCGCTACGAATAAATACTTTTTTAACCCCGTCTATTTTCCTTGCCTTTCTTAAAAGGTTTATAAAACCCGAGTGGTCTACTTTAAGGTTTTTACAGGGCTCGTTACCTATACAGTATCTATCCTTGCAAACGCCTAAGCACTTTTGCTTGTCGCACGATGGTTCGCGAAAGTTTGCAGACGGGCCAGATAAATCGTGAATATAGCCCTTGAAATCTTTATCTTTTGTTAAAAGTTTAATTTCTTCTAAAATGCTTTCATCACTGCGCTTTTGAATTTTTCTACCTTGATGATAGTTTATAGAACAAAAGGAGCAACTGCCGTAGCAACCCCTATGGCTTACTACTGAAAACTTAACTTCTTCAAACGACTTTATACCCCCTTCACTCTCGTATACGGGGTGGTAAGTTCTTTCGTACGGCAATGAATACACAAAGTCCATTTGTTTTTCAGTAAGGGAAAACTGCGGTAGGTTTTGAACTACTATTTCGCCGTTTAACTGCTCTTGGTAAATTACGTTCGCGTTGAGCGAGTCAACGTTTCTATTTTGTTCCTTAAACGCCTTAGCGTATTCAAGTTTATTTTCTAAAACCGTGCTATAAGACGGTAGTTTAATATAACCTTTATCTAAAAGTGATTTTTCTTGCCCTTTATCAACCTTAATAACCGTTCCCCTTATATCTATCATTTTTGATAGTGGAACTCCCTTTTTAAGCAATGCGCAAATATCAAAAAAGGGATTTTCGCCAGCCCCGTAAATTAAAAGGTCGGCTTTGCTTTCGGTTAAAATAGACGGCATTACGCTGTCGCTCCAATAGTCGTAGTGAGCAAAACGGCGCAACGACGCTTCAACCCCGCCTATTATAACGAAAACGTCAGGAAACAATCTCTTTAACGTTTTACTGTACACGGTAACTTGCCTATCGGGGCGTTTACCTTGTTTGGATTTTGGGGAGTACACGTCACCGTCTCTTTTTCGTTTTGCAACGGTGTAGTTGTTTACCATACTATCAACCACGCCACCTGAAACGAGATATGCAATTTTAGGTTTAGGCAAAGCAAAATAGTCCGCATCTATAATAGGTTGCGGAATTATGCCGATTGAAAAGCCTTGGCTTTCAATAAGTCTTGATATTATTGCGTGCCCGTAGGTTGGGTGGTCGACGTACGCGTCAGACGAAATAAGCACGAAATCAAGTTCACTATTTACTTCACTTTTATTGATAGGTAAAAACATAATGCAAAATTTTAATTTTTTATACTCATACTTTTAGTATGATACTTCTTTTAAGAATTTTATTAGCAGTTTATTTAATATCTATAAACTTTTACGCCTTTATGCTAATGCGTTCGCAAAAAATACAAAAATTAGAAGGTGGCGAAAGTAAGATTAAAGACGGTAAACTTTTTTTAACCGGCGCAATAGGTGGCGCGCTTGGAATATTTATATCAATATTTATTTTGTCTTATAGAAAAGACAGCCTGCTTTTAATGGTAGTAATGCCACTTTTAATAGCCGTTAACGTTTACTTTATTATTCTTGGGTTTATGACGGATTTTAATTTTTGGTAAGGTTTGTCGTTAAAAACTCTTTTACCTTTACGGCTAACTTTTCGCCTATCCCCTCAACCCTTGCAATTTCTTCTACCGACGCTTGCATTATATTAGAAATATCCTTAAACTCGTCGATTAAAGCGTTTCTTTTAACCTTGCCTATCCCGTCAATTTGACTAAGAAGTGACTGCAAGTTTCTTTTGGTTCTTAAACTTCGGTTAAAAGTAATTGCAAACCTATGCGCTTCGTCACGCAAGCGAATTAGGGTTTTTAGGGCTTGGTCAGTTTTTTCAAGTTTGATAGACTGTTTTTCATAAAGAGTAAATATTTCTTCTTCGCGCTCGGCAAGAGAAATAAGGTCAATATCCGTTACAGATAAATCGTCAAACACTTGTTTAACCGAAGAAAGTTGCCCTTTACCACCGTCAATTACTATTAAGTCGGGTTTTTCAAACTTCTCTTCTTCGCTCGTTCCAAGTTTATTTAGCCTGCGTCTAAGAACTTCTTTTAACGATGCAAAATCGTCGTTTCCGTCAACCGTTTTAATCTTAAAACGACGGTAACTCGTCTTATCCGGCTCGCCGTTTATAAAAACGACCATTGCGCCCACTTTGTCTACGCCTGACACGTGCGATATATCGTAACACTCCATACGGCGTGGAGTTTTAGATAAACAAAGCAGTTCTTTAAGGCGAGAAAGCGTCAACTCTTTAAGTTCGTTCTTTTTAACAATTTTATCTACGTAGGTATCAAGGTAGTCGCTTGCGTTTTTCTCCGCCATTAGTAAAAGTTCTTTCTTAACCCCCTTTTCAGGAACTAAAAAAGCAGTTTTTTTATTAGATATTTCTCTAATTTTGTCTACTATGATATCTTCTTGTTGGTATGGAAGATAAATTTCGTCGGGAATTTCGCGCTTTTCGTCGTAAAACCTAATTAAAAACTGGGATAAAATTTCCTCTTTGCTTTCTATAAAGTTTTCGTAAGAATAATTTTTAACGCCCATAGCCTTACCGCCTCTTACGAAAAGCACGCTTATAGCCGTAAAAATTCCGTCGCTTTTTAACGAAATGAAATCGGCTGAAACGTAGCGGTTAAGCGCGGTAATTTTCTTTTCTTTTATTTTATCAAGGCGGGCAAGTTGCTCTTTAACTTCAATAGCCCTTTCAAACTCTTGGCGCTCGGCAAGGGCTTGCATTTTATTTTTCAAAATTTTTTGAACTTCATCGTCGTTGCCAGACAAAAAGTCCATAGCACCCTTAACTTCTTTAAGGTAATCTTCTTTGCTACACTTGTTAGAACAAGGCGCTAAACACAAGCCTAAATGATAGTTTAAGCACTCGCGCTTATTGGCTTTTTTAATAAGTTTAGTGCAAGGCCTAATTTTATAAGCCGTGTTTATAACGTTAAGTACGTCGTACACCGAAATTCCAAGCATATACGGACCAAAGTATCTTGCTCCGTCTTTTTTTATTCTTCTAACGACGGTAAAACGCGGAAATTCTTCTTTAAGGTCTACTCTAATATAGGGGTAACTTTTATCGTCTTTAAGAAGAATATTGTATTTTGGCTTATACTTTTTTATAAGGTTGTTTTCAAGGGACAACGCGTCCCTTTCCGTATGAGTTAAAACGTAATAAAAATCGGCTACGTTTTGAACCATAACTGCAACCTTTTCAGTTTTTAGCCCGCCACGAAAATACTGCGTTACTCGGTTTTTTAAGTTTTTTGCCTTGCCAACGTATATTACCTTTTGCTCGCTATCAAGCATAACGTAAACGCCGGGGTTTTTTGGAAGTAATTTAATTTTACTTTCTAATACTTCTTTCATAATCTAACCTTTTAAGTAAAACGTCTCTATCGTTAGCAATTTTATCATAGGTTACTTCGCTTAGAATTTTACTTAAAACTTCTTTTATTTCCGCGCCCGCAAAACCCCTTGATTTTACGTCGTTCCCGTCAATTTTAAGGTGTTTTAATTTATAGCACTCGCCCTTGTTTTCAATATCTAAAACTACGCTTAAAAAATTATTAGTAAGTTCAACTCTTTTTTCAGCGTAGGGCGAAGCGTGGGAGAGCGCGTCCCCCATCTTAACGTCAACTAATTTTTTAATTAGTTTTATAGAAAACGAGTTAAGTAGCCTTTTTATATCCCCGCGTGAAATTTCGGTTTTTATATCGTGTAACATTATAAGCGCCGAACAATTACTTATTAAAAAATTGTCCGCTTTGAGCCCTTTTAATATCTTAACCGCCCTATCAGCGCTTTTTTTCTGGTGTCCGTAAAAATGCCCAGCACCAAACTCGTCAACGGTATAACACGAGGGTTTTTCTATATCGTGAAGAAGAAGAGCCCACCTTATAACTAAATCTTTTTTAGAAAGTGCAACGCTTTTTACGGTATGAGTATAAACGTCATACGCGTGGAATTTAGAATTTTGATTAAACCCGTCACACCCTTTAAGTTCAGGAATTATTTCAAAAACTATTTCTTTATATAAGGTTAAAACCCTTTCAACCCCGTCGCCAAGTAACATTTTAGAAAACTCGGCAAAAATGCGTTCAACCGATACGTTTTTTAGTAGGCTTTTGTTTTCAATCATAGCCCTACTCGTTTCGGGCTCGATTTCAAAATCTAAAACGGAGGCAAATCTCATTGCTCTTAGAATTCTAAGCGCGTCTTCTCTAAACCTTTTATTCGGCTCGCCTACCGCCCTTATAATTTTATTTTTAAGGTCGGCTTGTCCTCCGTATAAATCAACTAAATTTTCCCCGTCGAAAGCCATAGCGTTTACGGTAAAATCACGGCGAAGCAAATCCTCGCTCAAACTTTTTACGAATTTAACTGAGTTTGGGTGGCGACTATCTAAATAATCTCCGTCAACGCGGTAGGTGGTAACTTCTATATTTTCACCACATACGTTAACGGTGATAGTGCCGTGTTTTAAGCCGGTTAAATACACCTTAAAATCCTTGAAAACTTCAAGCATTTGCTCTGGGGTTGCGCTGGTAGTAACGTCTACGTCAAAAACTTCAATATTTAGTAAACTATTGCGCACGAAACCACCCACGGCGTAACCTTCAAAGCCGTGGTTTTTAAGAGTTTTTATTATAGTTTTTGCGCCGTTTGTTAGTTCCATTATAAGTTTTTTGCAATCTCCGCAATTTTTCTAAATCTGTGATTTAAGCAACTTTTAGAAAGCCCTGATATCTTAGACATTTCTTCCAAAGTGCTATCTTTATTTTCAAGCCTAAGTAAACACGCCTGTTTAAGCGTTGCCGAAAGTTTTTCAATCCCTACCGTTTCAATAATTAAATTTATATCTTTAACCTGCTTGATAGACGCCTCAATTTGCTTATTGATATTTCCCATATCGCAATTTCTTTTTCTATTAGTGTCGTTGTTCATAACCTTTTTTATTATTATTTCTTTAAGGTCAAAACAACCTTTTTTCGCACCTAAATAGAATAAAATATCGCTGATTTCGTCGCCGTTTTTGAAATATATTACGTAACTTTCTTTTCTCTCGGTAAGTTTAGGTAAAAAACCTACTTGCGATAAAAGTTCCGCCACGCAAGACGCAGTTTGATACTTTGAAAACACCAACTCTAAGTGGTAACTCGTTGACGATTTAACCCCGTCGCTTGGGACGGTTACCGAACCGCTACCCATAAATGCGCCTATTAAGTAGGAACGCTTACAGCACTCGTTTTCAATAAGGTATTTATCAACGCTTAAATTGATTTGCGCACCGTGAGCCATTTCTTCAATAATTCCAAGTTCTCGTAAAATTCTTTCGCTACCACCGTCAATTACCGACAAGGCGTATTTGCTTTTATTTTTGAACTTGTCCTTAACTTCGTTAAAAATAGGATTTGTGCCGAACAATTTTTTAAGTATTTGCGAAAAGGTATCTATCGCCTTTTTGTTTTCGGAAACCACTTCAAACCCGATTTGCCCATTTTTTATAAGCAGAGTGCCTGCGCCTCTAATGAACGCCGAAAGAGCCGATACTTGACAGCACGGCTGGGAAATTCTTTTTGATATTATCTCTTCTTTTACTTTTTCGGTAAACGTCATAAATTTTTCTTCTTGTATTCACTAAACCTAAAATATTTAGGTAATTTTCCGTCGATATTAACTATTCTATCTTTACTAATGCCCACTCTGTTTATAAGGCTTTCCGCCTCGCCTACTAAACCCACTTTGTCTTTGCTGTGCGCGTCACTATCCACAACGAATTTTACGTTTGAAAGTAAAACTTTTTCCCACTCATCGTCTAATAAATGCGTTTTTCTCGTGTCAATTTCAAAATACGTGCCGTAGTCCGCACAACACTTTGCTACTTCGTAAGCGTCAATAAAACAACAGTAACCGGGGTGAGCAATTATATCTATCGGGTTAGATTTTATTGCGTTTATATAAACTTTGGTGTTTCTTTCAATAAGTTCCTTAGGCGGTTTAGAAAAATGCTTGTAAAACCAGTTTTTATATAAGAGTTGATACCACTCTTTAAGCGCGTCGTAAGTGATAAACTTATGAACGCCTGCTAAGTATATATCCATATACTCCATATCGGCAATTTTCATATCCGTTTTACCGCTTTCGCCTAAAATATTAGCCTCTACCCCGAACAAGACGTTAACGCCCGTTTTAAGCGACGCTTCACGGCAAAGCTCCTTCATATACGGAACTTTTTTTTGTTTAATGCCGTAAATTCTGTGACCGTAGCAATGGTCGGTTATGGCTAATTCTTTTAAGCCCCTTTCTTTTGCCGACAAAGCGTTATCTAAAATACTGTCTTTGCCGTGGCTGAAAGTGGTATGGGTATGATAATCTGCCGATAAAATCATCTAAAATTCTCCAAGGTACACTATCTCTTCTTCGAGTTTTATACCGCGTTTTTCATAAACTTTATTTTTAACTTTATTTATTACTTCGTATATATCGCTTGACGTTGCGCGTTGGTTTGCTATTATAAAATTTGCGTGTTCGCTTGAAACTTTCGCTCCGCCAACCGTAAAGCCTTTAAGACCGCACTCGTCGATAATTTTGCCTGCGTAAAACCCGTCGTTTCTAAACACCGAACCGCAATTTCTACCTTTTGGGTTTTTGCGGAAAGATTTATATGCGCTAAGTTTTTCTTCAATAACGTCAACTTCCGACGGTTTAAGCGAAAAACAAACTTTAATAACCGTTTCTTTATTAGTTAAAAAGTTGCTTGAACGGTATGAAAAATTGCAACCGTCTTTACTTACTATACCCTTTTCGGTAATAACGTAACAAACTGCGTCGCCAACCGATTTGCCGTAGCAACCGGCGTTCATACACACCGCGCCACCTACGGTTGACGGAATACCCACTGCAAACTCTAAACCGCCCAAAGAATTAAGTAGCATATCGTCAATTACCGTTTGCATTTTAACACCGCACTCGGCAATATACAAATTCCCCTTAATCTCACGCTTTGTTAAGTTTTTTGTATGTATAACCGCGCCCCTAAACCCTTTATCGCTAATTAGCAAATTGTTTCCGCCACCCAAGATAAAGTAAGGGCAAATTCCACTCAATA
>JAZLBK010000056.1:0-7964 GCA_045613665.1 Christensenellaceae bacterium
TAGAACCACCGAAGGGTGGTTCGGCCGTCATATGACGGGCTTACTTGATGGGCAAAGGTCAAACAGGGGCCCCACTTGTGGGGTATGTTTGTATCCACCGTAAAAGGTTTACGTTTTATTAAAGATTTTTTAAGGCGAAAAATCAACTTTTGTTGATGGTGCATTTTGATTGTGAAGATTAAGAACCACCGAAGGTGGTTCGGCCGTCATATGATGGGCTTACTTTGACGGACTGAGGTCAGCCAGGGTGTCCCTACGAAGTAGGGTGTGGCTGTATCCATCTCTCCCCACAAATTGTTAGTTGCAAGGTAATATTAACCACTTGTGGTTCGGCCGTCATATGACGGGCTTACTTTGACGGGCAAAGGTCAAACAGGGGCCCCACTCGTGGGGTATGTTTGTATCCACCGTTAAAGGTTTTAATTTTATTAAATAGTAAGGATAAATTTATAATAGTTATTGCAAATGTAATTAGCGTATGATAAAATATTAATCGTAAAGCGTATTTATAAAATTTTACGCTAAAAGGGATAAAAATGAAACTCACCGTTCTTGGTAAATACGGGCCGTTTCCACCTAAAAATGGAGCGACTTCGGGGTATTTATTGCAAACTGAAAATCAAAACGTATTATTAGATTGTGGCGCGGGCGTTTATTCGCGTTTGGCTTGTAAAATTAACGTAAAAGATTTATCTTTTATAATATTTTCTCATCTTCATTTTGACCACGTTTCAGATTTTGGCGTTTTATCGTACGCCCTTTCATTTTCGGGCAAAAAGGGTAAAATTAACGTATATCTCCCAAATTTTGACTGTGACATATATAATGCGCTTAAAAAGATTGACAAGTTTAATCTTATAAACGCCCAAGAAGATAAAATTTACAAAGAAGGGGATTTAACGCTTTCGTTTTATAAAATGACGCACCCAGTTTTATCTTACGGCGTTAAAATTTCAAACGGTAAAAATAATTTTGCCTACACGGGTGACACTACTTATAACGACAACTTGCAAGAACTTTTAAGCGGTGTTGATTTAGCCGTTGTTGACGGTGCGTTTTTACAAAAAGATTATAGCGAAAATAAACCGCATATGAGTATAGTTCAAGCATCGCTACTTAGTAAGTATGCAAAAAGGATTATAGTATCACACGTATCTACTAATTACAGCGATATAGAAGTTGAAAATGAAATACGCTTAGTAACTAAAAACGCCGAAGTTTCAAAAGAAAATAAAACTTACGAATTTTAATTATATGTACGCACAAAAGAAGATTTATTTCAACCTAAGACCTGCCGTGATAGTTACGGCAGGTTTAATATTTGGTATATTAAGCGGATATTTGTTTTTGTTTGAAAGCAAGTATTTTTCCATGCTGTTATTATTTTCCGCGCTTTTTATAGGCGTGATTTTAACTTGTTATTATTTTATAGTAAAGCAAAAGTTAAACGCCTTTACCTTCTTGTTTTTTATACTTTCGTTACTGCTTGGCGTGGCTTTATTTTTAGCCTACGTCTATTCAAACTATACTTTTAACGGCAGTTCAAGTTTTAATGGCGTTGTAGTAGAAATTTTTAGCGAAAATTTTGATGGTAGCGCGTATACTTATTCGCTTATAGTCAAGGGTGATTTTTTAGATAACGAAGGCGTTAAAGCGTATGCTGACGTTGTTTCTAAAAGTAGAATATTTCAAGGTAGCGAAATTTCGTTTAGGGGTTATTTTGACATTTTGAAGTTAGACGACTTTTCTCTATCAACGGGCTGTTACTATACCATAAACGTTGACGCTGAAAGCGTAAAAGTTGGAGAAATTAGCAGTCTACTTCTAAAACTTAAACAAAGGATACTTTTAGCGCTTGAAAATTCGGCAAGTAATACCTACGGTTTTAATTACGCGCTTGTAACCGGCGAAACGTGTTACGCTGATAAAAGCGTTCTTTCAAAATATCAAGATTTAGGCATAGCGCACGTTTTTGCCGTTTCAGGTCTACACGTTGGACTTACGTATTTTGCGCTTAAAAAGGTTACGAGTTTATTTACAAACAAGCCTATAATATCTTTTAGCGTTATAACGCTAATTTTGTTTTTATACGTATGGTTTTGTGGCTTTACACCCTCTTCGCTTAGAGCGTTTATAATAATTACCGTTAGAAATTTTGCTAAAATGATAGGAAGTAAAAGCGACGATACTTCAAACGTAGCGGTTAGTGCGTTTATAGTTTTAATTGTTAACCCAACCGATTTATTAAGCGCTGGGTTTATGCTGTCTTACACGGTATATTTAGGTTTAATTCTTTTAACTAAACCGCTTAGTAATTTATTAAATAAATTTTTACCAAAGCGCATTTCAAAGGTGGTTGCGCCTTGCTTGGTGGCTCAAACGGTGGCGTTTCCGCTACTAATAGAATTTTTTGGGTACGCGTCGCCCTTTTCGTTTATATTTAATCTTTTTATAATACCGTTTATAGCGTTAGCGTTTCCGTATCTTATTTTCTTTTACGTATTGCTTGCAATATTTCCAAACGGTGCTGTCTTTGGCGTGATACCCAACCTTGTGTTTACGGTTATTGAGTTTGTATTGTCTTTTATAAACACAAAAGCGTTTATGATAGAGAATATTTCATTTTCCTTTTCAATAGTGTTTTATTACGCATTTTTATACTTGTTTGCAGAAAAATTTAACTTTTCTAAAAAAACCGTAAAACTATTGCGTATAATAACCTTGATAGCCTTTTTATTGTTAATTATTATAATAAACATTTAGTATTACTATTGATTTTTGTGCTGTTATTTGTTAAAATAAATAGCGGAGGGACGCTTTGAAATTTCACGAACTTAAAAAAAATCTTGCAAACGGTTTGCAAGCGTTATATTTAATAGAAGGTGAAGACGCTTTCTTGCGTGAAAACGCGCTTAGGCTTATTAAGGAAAGGGGGCTTTCTCAGCCCGACCTTAACCTTACTAATCTTTCAGGGCAAGAAATTAAAGCCGACCCCGAACTTTTTCTTACCGCCGTTCAAAGTTATCCGTTTATGAGTGAAAAACGGTACGTTGTGGTAAGAGATTATTGCCCAACGGCAACCGAACTTAAAAACAAGGTTATAAAAAAAGTTTTTTTAGAGCCGATTGACACCACGGTTATAGTAATTGTAAACGCTGAAAAGTGCGAATCGCTTAAAAAAATTGATTTTGTAACGGTTGTAGATTGTGCTAAGGCGGACGCGTCGCTTATAACTCTTTTCGTAAGGAATAAGGCGCTTAAAAGCGGAGTAGTTATATTAGACGGGGCTATAAATTTATTGTGCGAGTATTGTTCGATGGACTTAACGCGCATAAACGGTGAAGTTGATAAACTTTTAAGTTTTGTTGGCGACAACGCTGAAATTACAAAAGAACACGTTGAACTTTTAGTTAATAAAGACACCGAGTTTCAAGTTTACGAATTTACCGAGGCGGTTGCGAATAAAAATTTTGATAAGTCGTTTGAAATTTTATCCGATTTAGCCCAAAAAAACCAAGATAAACAGCGTTTGTTTATTTCTATTTATTATCATTTTAGAAGGCTACTTCACGCTTGTTTGTCAAAGGGTACGATTAAGGAACTTGCAGAAAGTTTAGGCGTTAAAGAATTCGTTGCTAAAAAATCGCGTGAGCAGGCGGGTAAATTTAAGGCTAAAAGGTTAAAGCAAATTTGCGATAAACTAAGTTATTACGACGGGGCTTTCAAAAGTGGCGAATTAAGTGTTGATACTGCGCTTTTTAACAGTGTTTTAAGCGCAATGATGGAGTAAATTATGTTAGAGTTATTAAAAAAATTTATAAGTGCGATACCCGAAGTTTTTAGTTCGTTTGGCGTGCTTGACGGGATTACCGTAGCCTTTATCTTTGCGATAGGGTTTTTCATTTTTAACTTACTTAATAAAAATAACGCTAATAAAATTTCTTTAATTTTCTTCGTTTACGTTATTATTGTAAGTTTTATAGCGATAGTTTCAGACATTTCAAGAACGGAATACGTTTTACTTTTACTTGCTTTCGTCGTTTGTATAGTATTGTTATTTGCAACCGAAATTAAAAGGTCGGTTTGGAACGTTAAAATATCAACGCGCCAGCATAAAGACGTTTCACGTATTGTAAAATCGTCTGCTAAAACGGTTACTTTTTGTATAAACGAAATTATAAAAGCCGTTCAAACTATGGCTAAAAACGATACGGGCGCTATAATAGTTTTGTCTAACACCAAAATTCCCGACAATATAGTAAACAGTGGCGTTAGGCTTGACGCGAACATTTCAAGCGCGGTAATTGAGAGCGTTTTCTTTCCCAAAACACCACTTCACGACGGGGCAATGATTATTCAAAACGATAAGATTTTGGCTGCCGGTTGCTTTTTACCACTTTCGCAAGAAACGGGGTTACCAAAAGAACTTGGCACTCGTCATAGGGCGGGTATAGGCATTACCGAAATGATTAACGTTACGTCGATTATCGTATCCGAAGAAACGGGTATAATTTCGATAGCGCAAGGCGGTAAAATTACGAGATACGCCGATTCGGAAATGTTAAGGCAAAAACTTAAAGAGTTTTACTGGCAAGATTTAATAGGTAATAAATAGGAGGGTTGTTTATGAGTGATAATAACAATAACGGCGGGAAAAATAGGGCGGTTGGCGTACTTGGGTCGATAGTGTTTTCGCTAATATTAACCCTTGTAGTTTTCATAACTTTTAAGATTGTTTTATAAAAGATTTAGACGGAGTTAAATCCGTCTTTTTTTTTGCATAAAATTTAATGCTTGTAAATATAATAAAGCGTAAAAAGAAATTTCAAATTAGACTATTTATCTTTTAATTTACCAAAATTTGACAATTTCTTTTCACAAATAATTGCTATAATGGTGAAAAAATGATAATTAAAGCCGTAAAAAAACCAACGGCGGTAATAGTTTCGTTGGTGGTTATTCTATTTGTAATTTTGTGTTCAATTACAAAAAGCACGGGGGCGTACGCGGTATATTTTAACGGCACAACGCGAAAACTCCCTATTTATTCGGTTGATAGAAACGACAACAAAATTTCAATATCTTTCGATTGTGCTTACGGTGCCGACTACACTGAAAAACTGCTTGAAATTTTAGACGAGTATAACGTTAAATGCACTTTCTTTATGGTTGAGTTTTGGGTTAAAAAATACCCTGATTTAGTTAAAAAAATTTCTCAAAAAGGGCACGAAATAGGGACTCATTCTAAAACTCACCCCAAGATGTCAACTCTTAGTAAAAATGAAATTTTAGAAGAACTGCGTTCTTCTATTAAAGCCATTGAAGATATTACGGGTAAAAAAGTTGAACTGTTTAGACCGCCTTATGGCGATTACGACAACGACCTTATAACCGCTTGCGAAGAACTTGAAATTTACCCTATTCAGTGGGACGTTGACAGTATCGACTGGAAAGATATTTCAAAAGAGCAAATAACGAGTAGAGTTGTTTCTAAAACTAAAAGCGGTTCGATAATTTTATGCCACAACAACGGGCTAAATACGGCAAAAGCGTTACCTTACGTTCTTTCTAATCTAAAAGAAAAGGGGTATGAGTTTGTGGAAATAGGCAAACTTATCTATAAAGAAAACTATAAAATAAATTCTTTCGGAGTACAAATTAAAAATGATTAACGTAGAAAAACAAAACAACAAAGTTTACCTTAAAGGTGAAATTGTAACCGAAGCAAAATTTTCGCACGAGATTTACGGCGAAGGCTTTTACGAGATGGAAGTAATGGTGAAAAGACTGTCTGGTCAATCAGACGTTTTGCCCGTTACCATTTCGGAAAGGCTAATAGAGTCTAAAAACGTAAAAATAGGCTCGGAAATTTGCGCGCTTGGTCAGTTTAGAAGTTACAATAAGCAAGTGGACGGAAAGTCAAAACTTATGCTGACCGTTTTTGTTAGAGAACTTTTAGATTACGATTACGGCAAAAACCCAAACAATATTGCGCTACTTGGCTATATTTGTAAACCGCCTATTTATAGGACCACGCCTTTTAATAGAGAGATTGCCGACGTGTTAATCGCGGTAAACCGCGCGTATAATAAAAGCGATTATATACCTTGCATTGCTTGGGGTAGAAACGCAAGGTTTGTTAAAAATCTATCGGTTGGTGAAAAAATTGCAATATCTGGTAGAATTCAATCGCGTGAGTATCAAAAAAAGATTAGCGAAAACGAAAGTAAACTTATGACGGCGTATGAAGTTTCCGTTTCTAAACTTGCCGCCTTTGACAACGTTGACAACTTTGATTTAGAACAAGAGTTTGACCTTGAAGTTATGGCAGTAGAAAAAGAAACCGTTTAACCTTGACAAAAAACGCATATAAATGTATAATTAGATACGGGTAAAATTATCCGTATTTTTTATTTAGTTTTTATAAGAGTGAGTGATTATGCAAGGTGTTTATATAATAGCGGGTGTAATAATTAAAATATCTTATTCTTACGAGTGTACGGGTAAATATTTTCAAAAGTATTTCTACGCTGGCGATAAGCCTGTTGACGTGAGCATTGAGATATCTCGTGAAGATATTGAAAACGAAGGTAAAATTTTCCCAAACACCCAAGACGATTTCTTAGAAAACTTAGCTGTTTTAAGAAAACTTTCTAAAATTTTACTCGTTGAATACGACGGTATGCTATTTCACGGATCTTCAATAGCGGTTGACGATAAAGGCTACGTTTTTACCGCGCCAAGTGGCACGGGTAAGTCCACTCACACAAAACTGTTAAAAGAGTTGCTTGGGGACAAAATGGCTTATATTAACGACGATAAGCCTATTTTTAGGGTGATAGACGGCACCGTTTACGTGTGCGGTTCGCCTTGGAACGGCAAGCACGGTAGGGGCAATAATATCAGTGCGCCACTCAAAGCCGTTTGCGTGGTTAAAAGGGGAGTTGAAAATAGGATTGAGAAGGTTTCTTCCTTGATTGCGCTTAAATATTTGTTCGAGCAAAGCATCGGGTTTGACGACGAGCAGTCGGCTAAAAAAGTTCTTGATATTTTATCGCTAATTACAAAGCAAGCAAACTTTTACGTTTTGCATTGCAATATGGATATTAGTTCTGCTAAATGTTCTTATGAGGGTATGATTTATGAAGATTAAAAAAGGCTTTATTTTACGTGAAATGGCTGGTGGCGTTAACGTTGTAGTTGGCGTTGGCGAGCAGGCAGGTGCGCTTAAAGGTTATATTACGCTTAACGAAAGTGGCGCTGCAATTTGGAAAGTTCTTGAAAAGGGCGGTAGTTTAAGTGACGTTGTTAGCGCTATCTTAAACGAGTATGACGTTGATGAAAAAACCGCCACCGCCGATTGCGTTTCGGTTATTGAAAAACTTAAAGAAATAGGTGCGATAGATGATTGATTGTTCAATTGAACAAACCTTGAAAGAAAACGGGTTTATTTTTACTGAGTTTATAGGAAATAGTATGAACCCGCTTTTAATATCGGGAAGAGACAAGGTTTATATTGAAAAACCTTCTAATAGACTTAAAAAAGGCGATATTGCCCTATATAATCGTAGTGACGGCTCTTATATTTTACATAGAGTTTATAAAGTGTTGCCGAACTCTTACGTTTTTTGGGGGGATAACCATTTTTTGCTTGAATACGGAATTACCGACCAAAACCTATTAGGCGTTGCAAAAGGCTATTATAAGGGCGAAAAGTACGTTGATTTTTCTAAATCGAAAAAGTACGCTATTTATAAGGCGTTTTGGTGTTCGTCGGTTAACCTTAGAAGATTTTTGAATTTTTTTAGGCGAGTTTTTAACAAATTAAAAGGTTTTTTCAAGAAAAAATAAAAAAATTAAAAAATAGGTTAAAAACAGTTGTCAAAACTGAAAAATAATGATATATTAAAAAAGCGCTCGAAAAAAGGGGCGCAAAAGTGGGAGTTTAGCTCAGCTGGGAGAGC
>JAZLBK010000057.1:0-4120 GCA_045613665.1 Christensenellaceae bacterium
GGAGAGCGCCGTTAATTCTGTTTTCGTCAGTAATAACCCCGTCTTTCATAGGAACGTTGAAATCAACTCTGACAAGGCATTTTTTACCTTTAACTTCAATGTCTTTAACAGTTAATTTATTCATAGAATAACTCCTTACAAAATTACTATTAACATTTTAGCCTTTTTTATCAATCTTGTCAAACGATATCGTTATATTTATACACATTTGAACTATTTATAACGGTAGTTTTATCATTATTTTTAGGTTTATCTTTTACAAGTGCGCTTATAAGGTTAGTAAAAGGTTTTAACACGGGCAATAATATTACCGTAACAAACAAGTTAAATAGCGTGTGAAAATTAGCAATTTCTCTTTCTATGCTACCTGAAAAAGACATAAAAATTTCACTTACTTGGGTTTTTAGTAAAGTTAAAGGCAGGAACAAAATTAGCGAGCCTAAAATATTAAAAGCAATGTTAAAATAAGCAACCTTTCTCGCTTCGGCAGACTTTCCGCTTGACGCTATAATAACTGAAAAACACGTTCCTATATTTGCGCCAAGTATTAAAAATATACTGCTTTCAAAAGACAAAAGCCCGTTAGACGCAAGTATTATCATAACGCTCGTTACCGCCGAAGAACTTTGTATAATAGCCGTAATAATAAGCCCGTTTAATAAAAGGAGTATATCGCTTTTAACTAAAAAAATTTGCCTAAACCAGTCGAAATTTTTGAAGTATGATATACTGTCGCTAACCACGTCAAGCCCGAAAAAAAGCATGCCAAATCCAGCCATTACACCGCCTATCAAACTTAACTTTTGGTTTTTTACAAAACTAAAAATAAAACCTATAAAAGCAATTAACGAACCAAGCGCGGTAATGTCGAAAGCGTCGCTACCTGAAAGGGACACCAGTTGCGCAGTAATGGTAGTTCCTATATTAGTGCCCATAATGATTGCAGACGCAGAATAAAAAGTTAAAATTCCGCTTGAAACGAACCCAACGGTTATAACGTTGGTTGCAATACTTGATTGAAGTAATGCGGTTGAAATTGCGCCCGTCAACACGCCTGAAAATTTGTTTTTAGTAAAACTTTTAAGAACTTTTTGCATTTTTTCGCCGGCAAGGTTCTCCATATTTTCACTCATAAATTTTAAGCCTAATAGAAAAAAAGTAACTCCGCCAAGCATCAATAAAACGTATCTAATTGCGTACATATAAGTAATATACTTATAAAGTCTTAAAATTATGATTTCAAAGCAATAAAAAAGCACGCCGTTTGCGTGCTTTTATAAATTTTAGTCAGTAGTATAGTTATCAAAGTAACCTTGAATAAATACGATAGGCGTTCCCTTATCGCCCGAACCAGACGTAAGGTCGCAAAGCGAACCTATAAGGTCGGTTAAGCGACGTGGCGTAGTGCCTTCGCTTATCATATTTCCAACAAGGTCTGCATCTTTCTGTTGAATTTTTTGGTTAATTGCTTTTTTGAGTTCTTCACCCGAAAGGTTAGCAAACTCGTTGTCGGCAAGGTATTTGAGTTTTAATTCGTTAGGAGTACCCTCTAAACCCTTAGTGTATGCCGGTGAAACAACGGGGTCTGCAAGTTCCCAAATTTTACCAACAGGGTCCTTAAAAGCACCGTCACCATAAACCATAACTTCAACGTTTTTGCCCGTTTTTTCAAGCATAAGCGCTTGAATACTGTCAACTAAACCTTGGCAATCTCTTGGAAAAAGTTTAATTTGTTCTTCGGTTGCCTTGTTAGAGCCGAGCAAACCGTAATTTTCATTAAAACCGCTACCGTTTACGCTCGACCTTAAAATTTCATCCATCCCAAAAACTTTTTCAGCGCCCGAATTAAGTAAAAGGCGTTTAGTTCTAAAACGAGTGTGAATATCGCAGTTGAGAACGTTTTTAGTGTATTTTAATATAGCGCGTGGGTCGTTAGCAAAAATAATTTCGCACTCAGCCCCTTCTTCGCGAATAAGGTTGCCGTAATACTCAACGTAGTCAACACCTGTAAAACGGTGTTTAGAATAACCGAAAAGTTCACGGTATTTTTCAAGCGTTAATACGTCGGTATAAGGGTTAATACCCTTTTCATCAAGCATATCGAGAGTGATTAAGTGGTTGCCAACTTCGTCAGACGGATAAGAAAGCATTAAAACTACTTTTTTCGCTCCCCTTGCCATACCTTTTAAGCAAACTGAAAAACGGTTACGGCTAAGTATAGGGAATATTACGCCTACGGTTTCGCCACCGAATTTTGCCTTAACGTCACAAGCAATATCGTCAGCAGTAGCGTAGTTGCCTTGCGCTCTTGCAACAATAGACTCGGTCATTGCGATAATATCGCGTTCACGAATAGAAAACCCGTCTTCTTTCGACGCGTCTAATATCGAATTAACGACGATTTCAACCAAATCGTCTCCTTTACGGATAATCGGCGCGCGCACACCCCTTGAAATAGTGCCAACCATACGGCTCATAAAAGTATCTCCTTTTTTCACATGTAGCAAAAATACACAATACATTATATACTGTCAGTCTTGATTTGTAAATTATTTTGATATAAAAAATTATATTTTTTACAAAAAAATACGGCGCTACTAATACGCCGTGTAAATATTTTTTGATTTAATAAGTTAAGTAATGTTAATCTAAACGCCCCGTTAAATTGCCTTCGCTGTTAAGCCCTTCAAAGTTGTTTTGGCGCAACGCCTCGTAAACGGAAAGAGCAACTGAGTTTGAAAGGTTAAGACTTCTTAAATTACCAAGCATAGGTATTCTTAAAGTTTTGTCGTAATATTTTTTAAGAAGTGGTTCAGGTAACCCGTGCGACTCTTTACCAAATATTAAAAAATCGCCGTCTTTGAAGTTTACGTCACTATACACGTTGCGACCTTTCGTTGACATAAAATAAAAATTATCGCCGTTATAGTAAAGGTCGAAAAGTTCTTCTATACTGTCGTAATAATGAACGTCAAGATACTGCCAGTAATCAAGCCCTGCTCTTTTTAAGTGCTTGTCCGTAAGTTCAAACCCAAAGGGTCTTATCATATGAAGAGAACAGCCGGTAGCCGCGCAAGTTCTTGAAATGTTACCTGTGTTTTGCGGTATTTCAGGCTCAACGAGTACAACGTTTATTTTCATAATTATTCCTTTATTCCACGCCTTTTACTTTTAATTAAAATATACTGCTTTTGCGTGGGAATTATCAGTTTTGCAGTATTTTCAATGCTTTTTCCACAAATTTCGCCCGACATATCGCTTGCAATTACGCCCGTTTTTGTAAGTAGCATAATGGGTACGCCAAACAAATAAGCGTACGCTCTTATTAAAAAGTTATACTGCGGTTTTTCTTCGCCTTGAACTACCGCAATAATAAGGTCGGCATCACAAAGCGACATTGCCTTAACGCCTTCTAAATTTATTATGTCGTCGCCAACGAGTAGACCTATTCTACCAACTTTGGTTTGATACACCTTAAAACTTCCGCCACCAGAATAGTCGGTTGAATTTATAGATAGCGTCATATCCGATATGCCTAAAAGTTTACCGTCTTCGGCAATTATTACAGACTGTTTTAGTATGCCGTAATTGTCGGTAACCGCGCCCGCTATTACAACCGTTTTACAACGCTTTGAAAAGGAGGCTAAGTCCGGCAGTTTGTTTTCGGCACCGCTTAGTTCGTGCTTGTAATTTACCTTGCCGATAGAATTAAAACCCAGCACGGTTAATTGACTATTTTTTACAATTTCTGCATCTACGTTTTGAAGTTTTTGACACTTGTCGCAATAAATTTTAAGCATTGAAAATCACCACACTGTTTCATTATACTTAAAATTTTTGAAAAAGGTTCTTAACTTAATGCGCTTATTAGAATTTCAGCAACTTCGTCTATATCGGTAGATATAAAAATTCTTTCTTTTAACTTTTTGCCACCACTCACGCCTTTAAGGTAATACGACGCTTGCTTTCTAAAAATTACCGCACCGCGCTCGCTACCGTAACGCTCTTTTATTAGTAAGGTTTGTTCTTTTATAAGTTCCGCAAGCGAAAATTTTGGTTTAACGCCCAAAATTTCAGCAAAAACTAAGGGATTTTCAAGTGCGCCACGGGCTACCATAAC
>JAZLBK010000058.1:0-15735 GCA_045613665.1 Christensenellaceae bacterium
GGAATAGTGTTTAATGAAAACTATATATCTAATCCAAGCCTTGCCGACTGGGGTATATTAAAAGGGCTTTTAAGCCACTCAACAATGCTTTTCGGCTGTATATATTTATTGATAGCGGGCTACGTAAAAATAGGCGTATCAAATATGTTATACGTTGTATTAGGTCTTTTGCTTTTAGTGGCGGACGGTGCGCTTATGATATTTCTTCACTGGGTATTTGGTCTTGAACTTCCTAATTCAATGTTCTTACTTGAACTACCTTTCCCGTCAATGCCGTGGCTCAACGTTGTAACGATAGGAATACTTGCAATGTTAATAATATTTACGGCAACGGCGCTATACGAATTTATTGCGCTTAAAAAAGAAGATAGATGGTATACAAAACTTAAAAAGTTTATAGACGATAAAAAGTCTAACAAAAAAAGCGAAGTTTAACTTCGCTTTTTTATTTGTTAAAATTTCTTTTCGCCAAACCAACTAAGAGTTGGAACGGTTTTTTCAAAAATGATATTTTTTGCGTATTTTTCGGCAATTTTGATATCTTCTTCCGTCTTAATAGTCCAGGCTATAATATTGTATTTTTTAATTAGTTTATAGTTGATGGGAAGGTCTTCAACTCTAACGGACAAAAAGTCAAACGGCACGTATAAAATAAAGCCGAAACGATTCATAAACGCTTTTAGAATTTTACTTTTTATTTTAGGTGCGCGCGTACACAAAACGCCAACGACGAAGTTTGGACGAAGTTTGTTTACCCTTTTAACGATATTAGGGTTGAAACTTTGAACGGCAAATAAACCTTTATAATTATCAAGTTCTTTCACAAGCAGTTCTTCAATTCCACTTCTTTTTTGATGTTTAACTTCAATAAGTAGGGGAGTTCTACCGTCAACTAAACTTAAAAATTCCTTAAAAGTTAAAATGGGATAGTCTTTACCCATAGGGCGTAGTGATTTTAACTCGTTATAAGTTGTGTCGCGTATATCTTTATCAACGCCACAAACTCTTTTTAAGTTATCGTCGTGATACACTACTAAAACCCCGTCTATCGTCATTTGCACGTCAATCTCAATAGAATAACCTAAACTTATCGACTGCTTAAAAGCGGGCGCGGTGTTTTCTGGGTAGTTTTCATCAAAAAGCCCTCTATGAGTTATAGGATTTGAAAGCAACCAAGAAATATCAGTATTTCGCATAATTATAAACCTCGTAAAATATTTTAACATTTATTTGTAAAATTTGCAATTAGTTGGCTTGAAAAATTTAGATTATTATAGTATAATCATACTATAATCGCTATTTTTCGCTAAAAGGATATTTATGGCTCAAACCGTTAAAGATAATTTAAGAAATTTTTGTATAATTGCCCATATAGACCATGGCAAATCAACGCTTGCAGACCGTCTTATTGAAATGACTGGTCAAGTTGCTGAACGCGATATGGAAGAGCAACTTCTTGACTCAATGGCGTTAGAGCGCGAGCGCGGTATTACTATTAAACTTACTCCCGTTAGAATGCTTTACAAAGCAAAAGACGGCAAAGAATACGTGTTTAATTTAATTGATACGCCTGGACACGTTGACTTTACTTACGAAGTATCGCGTTCGTTAAAGGCGTGCGAAGGCGCAATACTTATAGTTGATGCGTCGCAAGGCATACAAGCCCAAACGCTTGCTAACGTTTATTTGGCGCTTGATAGCAACCTTGAAATTATGCCCGTAATAAACAAAATTGACTTGCCGTCAGCAGACCCCGTTTCTGCCGGTAAAGAGATTGAAGACGTTATAGGGCTTGACGGGACTAACGCACCTAAAATTTCAGCCAAAACGGGCGTTAACATTGAAGAAGTTTTAGAAAAAATAGTAACGGAAATTCCAGCCCCCGTCGGTGATGACGACGCGCCATTAAAAGCCTTAATATTCGATAGTTATTACGATAACTTTAAGGGTGTAATTCTATTCGTTAGAATAATGGACGGAACCGTTACTCCCGGCACTAAAATTAAAACCTTTATGTCGGACAAGACCTTTGACGTTGTTGAAGTAGGAACTTTTAACCCCGAATTAAGACCTAAAAACGCGCTTTGTTCGGGCGAGGTTGGGTATATCGCTGCGTCAATTAAATCAATTATGGATATCGAAGTTGGCGATACGGTGTTTGACGTAAACAACCCGATTAAAGAGCCTCTTCCGGGATATAAAAAGGCTCAGCCGGTTGTTTTTAGCGGTGTTTATCCGCTTGACGGTTCTAAGTTTAACGACCTTAAAGAAGCACTTCTTAAACTTAAACTTAACGACGCGTCCTTAACCTTTGAACCCGATAATTCCACTGCGTTAGGTTTTGGATTTAGGTGTGGCTTTTTAGGTTTACTTCATATGGAAATTATAGAGGAACGCTTGGAAAGAGAGTTTGGGCTTGATATTATTACCACAGCGCCGTCGGTATCGTATATCGTTCATAAAACGGACGGGGAGATTATTACGGTAGAAAACCCAACTAAACTTCCACCCGTTGTTGAGATAGAGTATATGGAAGAGCCGGTTATTAAGGCAAGTATTTATACTCCGCCTGATTACGTTGGCGCAATTATGGAACTTTGCCAAGAAAAGCGTTGCGTATTTGAAGATATGGTTTACATTGACAGTAAGCGCGTAAAACTCAACTACGAATTACCGCTTAACGAAATAGTGTTCGACTTTTTTGACGGGTTAAAATCAAGAACTAGGGGATACGCGTCGTTCGACTATGAAGTTTCAGGCTACAAGCGTTCGGAACTCGTTAAACTCGACCTTCTTCTCAACGGAGAGATTTGTGACGCGCTTTCTATAATAGTTCATAAAGAAAAGGCGTACCAAAGGGGTAGAGCCATTGCCGAGAAATTAAAGGAAGTTATTCCAAGGCAGATGTTTGAAATACCAGTTCAAGCGGCGGTAGGTGGCAAAATTATCGCGCGTGAAACGGTTAAAGCACTCAGGAAAGACGTGCTTGCAAAATGTTACGGCGGTGATATAACGCGTAAGAAAAAACTTCTTGAAAAGCAAAAAGAAGGTAAGAAGAAAATGCGTAAACTTGGTAGCGTAGAAATACCGTCCGAGGCGTTTATGTCAATTCTTAAAATAGATTCGAGTGATAAGTAGGAAAAATTATTATGGCAGGAATTTATATACACGTTCCTTTTTGTAAACAAAAATGCAGTTATTGCGACTTTGCGTCCTTCCCAAAAGAAATAGGCAAAGCCGAAGTGTATTTTGCTTGTTTGTATAAGGAATTAAAGGGTAGAAGCGTTGCTCTTAAAGATAAATCTTTTAATACTATATATTTTGGTGGCGGAACGCCGAGTTTCGTTGAACCTAAATATATCTACGGCGCGCTTAAACAAATATATTCTTGCTTTAACGTTGATAAAAACGCTGAAATTACTTTGGAAGTAAACCCCGGCACTATTGACGAAAGAAAGTTAAAAGTTTATAAAAACGCTGGAATAAATAGGTTTAGCATAGGTCTTCAAACGGCTAACGACGATACTTTATACAAAATCAACCGCGTACATTCTGCAAGTGATTTTGAAAGGGCGGTTAATCTTTTAGACGGGTATAATTTATCGGTTGACGTAATGCTTGGGCTACCAGGCGAAGGGGTGGAAGACGTTAAAAACACGCTTGATTTAGCAACTAAATCAAAAAGCGTAAAACATATTTCAGTTTACGCCCTTAAAGCCGAAGAAGGAACGCCTATGTTTACAAGATATCTTAACGGCGAATTACCGAGTGACGACGAAGTTGCCGAACTTTATGATTTTACGGTAAAATATCTTGAAGAAAAGGGTTTTTTAAGATACGAAGTTTCCAACTTTGCTAAAAAGGGATATCACTCAAAACACAACTACAACTACTGGCAAAGGGGAGAATATTTAGGCGTTGGGGTGGGCGCATCGTCGTTTATTTCTAACCGCCGTTTTACTAACACCGAAAGTATTGACGAATACGTTCACGCAATACTATCAGGTAAAGTTGCAGAAGTTTTTGAAGAAGAAGTTATAGATGATGACGCAAAGAGCGAATTTACTATGCTTGCACTTAGGACTGTTAAAGGGCTTGATAAAAATAAATACCAAAAAACCTTTAATTCAAATTTTGAAAAGGACTTTGAACTCGCAATTAAGAACAATTCAAAATATCTTGAAATTACAGAAAATTTTGTTCAAATAAAAAAAGAATATTTATACGTTCAAAATTCAATATTAGTTGATTTTATTTTGGAGAGATAATGAACCCATTCGTACACTTGCATTTACACACAGAGTATTCTTTGCTTGACGGTATGGCAAGAATTAAAAGTGTTGTAAAGCGCGCAAAAGAACTTAATATGCCGGCTATTGCTATGACAGACCATGGCAATATGTACGGCGCGGTACAATTTAACGATGAGTGCGTAAAAGAAGGAATAAAGCCCATTTTAGGTACGGAATTTTACGTGTGTGACGACCATCTTCAAAAAGGCAAAATCAAAACGGACGACGTTGATGGTTACAAAGATAGGCGTCACCTTGTTTTGCTTGCCAAAAATGAAGAGGGGTACAAAACCCTTTCGTTACTTAACGCTATTGCCTTTCGCGATGGATATTATTATAAGCCGAGAATTGACCTTAACTTAATTAAAGAACATCACGAAGGGCTTATATGTTTATCGGCGTGTATCGGCGGTGATATTCCGCAAGCCATACTTCGCCACGACAACGATAAAGCCGAAGAATTAGTTAAATTTTTCAAAGGCGTTTTCGGTGATGATTTCTATTTAGAACTTCAAAACCAAGGCTTAGAAGAACAGGCCTACGTAAACGCGTCACTTAAAGCGCTTGCTAAAAAGTTTAACGTAAAAACGGTAGTAACTAACGACGTTCACTACGTCAATAAAGAAGACGCCGTTACGCAAGACGTTTTAATGTGCGTTCAAACGGGCGTTAAAATTGATACGCCCAACCGTATGAAAATGCCATGCGACGAGTTTTATCTTAAAAGTTACGACGAACTTTTAGAAGTTTTTCCAAACGATAAAGTCGCGCTTGATACAACACTTGAAATAGCCGAAAAATGTAATTTTACGTTTGAATATGGTCATTATAAATTTCCGCATTATATCCCTGAAAACGGCAAAACGCCTATTGAGTTTATAAGAGATTTAATAAACGACGGCATTAAAAGAAAATACGGTGAAGAAACTACTGAAATCCGCGAACGCGTTGAAATGGAACTTTCAGTAATTGAAAAACAAGGCTTTATCGAATATTATCTTATAGTGTGGGACTATATTAACGCCGCAAGAAAAATGGGTATTTCAGTTGGTCCTGGCCGTGGTAGTGGCGCTGGTTCGATAGTTGCCTATCTTGTAGATATAACGGATATTGACCCGCTTAAATACGGGCTTTACTTTGAGCGTTTTCTAAACTCAGAGCGCGTTTCCGCGCCCGACTTTGACGTTGACTTTGAAGATGCGCGCCGTCAAGAAGTTATCGACTACGTTAAGCGTAAATACGGTGAAGACACCGTTGCTAAAATCGTTACTTTTGGAACTATGGCGGCTAAAAACGCTATAAAAGACGTAGGGCGTGTTCTTAACGTTCCGTACAACGAAATGGATAGGGTTACTAAGGCTATTCCTAACAAGGTAGTAAAAGGCGGAAAAACCATTGAACTTAAACGCCCGAATATTTTAGAAAAAGTTTTCGGTTTTTATAAACCGAGCAAAAAAGAGTTAGAAGACGGATATACCGCCGAAAGTTTTTCCGTGCCGGAACTCGTTGAAATGTATAACGAGAGCGCGGAAATTAAAAGGGTAGCGGATATCGCTATGAAACTTGAAGACGCGCCACGTCAGTCAAGCACGCACGCTTGCGGTGTTATTATCGGTGCGGACGTTTTAGATAGGCATATGCCGTTATCGAGAAACGGTGAAGATATTACCACTCAGTATACGGGCGTTGAACTTGAACACTTAGGCTTTTTGAAAATGGACTTTTTAGGTCTAAGGAACTTATCCGATATCAAATTAGCGATAGAATACGTTAAAGAAAATCACGGTGTTGAGGTGGTTTTTGATAGAAACGGTTACGACGACCAAGGTGTTTACGAACTTATTTCGTCTGGAAACACTACCGCCATATTCCAAATAGAATCAAGCGGGTTTAAGGACTTTTTGTCAAGGTTAAAACCAAACTGCTTAGAAGATATAGTAGCGGCGGTTTCTCTTTATCGACCAGGCCCTATGGATTCTATCGGCAAGTTTATAAATTCTAAACACAATCCGTCAAATGTTAAATACGCGCACCCTTTACTTGAACCTATATTAAAGCAGACCTACGGCTGTATAGTTTACCAAGAACAAGTTATGAAAATCGTTCAAGACTTAGCAGGTTACACCTTAGGTCAAGCGGATAACGTTCGTCGTATGATGGGTAAGAAAAAAGTTGCCGAAATGGAAAAGGAAGAGGCGGTATTTATCTACGGTAAAGAAGAAAGCGTAGATAGTCACGGCAAAGTAAACCGCGCGATTGACGGTTGCTTAAAGCGTGGCGTTCCTGAAAAGGTTGCAAAGCAAATTTGGAACGAAATGAAAGACTTTGCTAAATACGCGTTTAATAAATCACACGCTGCGGCGTACTCTCTTGTAACTTATCAAACGGCATACTTAAAATGCTACTACGAGCCGGAGTTTTTAACGGCAGTTCTAAATAACCGCATAACTAATATTGAAGAAATAACTAACTATGTTAGTTATGCAAAAGAAGAAAAAGTGCCCGTTCTATCTCCCGATATTAACGAAAGTAAAACTTACTTTTCGGTTAAAAACGGCGTTATAAGGTTTGGCTTGGCGGCGGTAAAAGGCGTAGGCGTTGCCGTAATTGACGATATTATTAAAGAAAGGGAAACAAACGGCAGGTTTACCTCGTTTGAAGATTTTGCGTTAAGGTGTATTCACTACGTTAACAAGCGATTAGTTGAAAACCTTATCTACGCAGGTGCTTTCGATTGCTTTAATATTTACCGTTCAAGGCTTATTGCAAGTTACGAAGAAATTTTAGACAAAGCGCAAGTTATCGTTCGCGAAAAGGAAAGTGACCAACTTTCAATTTTCGGTATGATGGGCGAGCCTGAAAAAATCACGGTAAACTATCCAAATCTTAAAGAATACGACCAAAAGCAAAAACTCGTTTTTGAAAAGAACGTTTTGGGCGTTTACGTATCCGGTCATCCACTTGAAGACTATAAAGAAAAATTCAAAAAATACAATTTCACAACGGGTAAACTCTTATCAAAAGAAGAAAATGAAGAGGGGGAAGTCGTATACACCGACGTTAGTGACGGAATTGAAGTATCAATGGGTGGAATACTAACGGGCGTTAAAAAACTTTCAACTAAATCGGGGCAGTTTATGTCGATATTAACCATTGAAGACTTGTACGGTAGTATCGAGTGCGTAATGTTCCCTAAAATTCACGAAAAATACCGAAACAAAATAGAGCAAGACGATATCGTTGAACTTAAAGGTAGACTGCAAATTAGAGAGGGGCGCGAGCCGAGTATTTCGATTGAACATATCGAAACTTTAACCGATAAAAAACCTGAAGAAGTTAAGGAAGAAGTTGAAACAAAGCGTCAATGCTTGGGGCTTAAAATAAGCGACGATATTAGCATTGAAGAACTTTCGGATATTTTATCGGCATATCCTGGGGATATAGAAGTATTTATTAAAAAAGACGGTAAAGTATTTTTAGGCGGTATGTCGGTTAGAAAGTGTAACGGGCTTATTGCGGAACTTACGTCGTTACTCGATGAAAGCGATATAGTGTTTTTCGAAAAATAATTGCAAAATTAGTAGTAATATGTAAAATTTTGTGATACAATTTATATGGTTTTGCTTGGAGGAATTAAATGAAGAAAATAGCCATACTTACAAGTGGTGGTGACGCGCCCGGTATGAACGCTTGCGTTCGCGCTTGCGTTAGATACGCTATAGATAAAGACGTTGACGTTTACGGCGTTGAAAAGGGTTACGTTGGGCTACTTAACAATAAATTAAATTTTATGTCTACGCGTTCGGTGTCGGACATTATTCATAGGGGCGGTACGATATTAAAAACGGCAAGATGCCCTGAGTTTATAGACGTTGAATACCAACGTCAAGCGGCTGAAACATTACAAGCCTACGGGATTGACAGTTTAATCGTAATAGGTGGTGACGGTTCGTTTAGGGGCGCTAAGGATTTATCCGACAACTGCGGAATTAACGTAGTTGCAATACCTGCAACTATTGATAACGACCTTGACTATACCGATTTTACTATCGGGTTTGATACGTCTGTAAATACGGTATTAGATGCAATTAACAATCTGCGTGACACGATGGGTTCGCACGATAGAGTTTTCTTATTAGAAGTTATGGGTAGAAAGTGTGGCGATATCGCTTTATTCTCGGCACTTGCTGGTGGTGCTGAATTTTGCTTAACACCCGAAGTTCCTTATGATATAGACGAGATTGCAAAAACTCTCGTTAAAAGTAGAAAGCGCGGTAAAACGTCAAATATGATAATTTTTGCCGAAGGCGCTGGGGATAGAGACGAGATTTGTAGAAGATTACAAGACCATACGGGTTTATCGGTTAAAACTACCACGCTTGGATACGTTCAAAGGGGTGGTGCGCCCACTATGGCGGATAGAGTTTTGGCTGCGCGTATGGCGGTTAAGGCGGTTGACCTTATGATTGAGGGTAAAACTAACCGCGCTATCGGTGTTAAAGACAATAATATTTTCGATATGGATATAAGCGAGGCTCTTTCAGCCGAGCATAAATTTAATCACGAACTTTACAAGGTAACGAATATCTTGGCAAGATAAAAAAATATAATTTAAGGAGTTTTACTATGAAAAATTTAGTTGGCGCTGCAATGTTTGCGCAATCTGGTGGTCCTACTTCCGTTATTAACGCAAGTGCGGCAGGTGTGTTTATTGAGGCGTTAAAGCAAGAAAAAATTACGGCAGTTTACGGTGCTGCACACGGTATTAGAGGTGTTTTAGAAGAAGATTTCTACGATATTTCAAAAGAAGATATGGAAGAACTGTTACTTCTTAAAAATACTCCGTCGTCTGCGCTTGGTTCAGTTAGATATAAACTTAAAGACGCTAAGAAAGACGATACCGATTATAAGCGTATCGTAGAAGTGTTCAAAAAATATAATATTCGTTACTTCTTCTACAACGGCGGTAACGACAGTATGGATACTTGTAACAAAATTTCTAAATACATTAAAAAATCGGGTTGGGACTGCAACGTTATAGGCGTTCCTAAAACGATTGATAACGACCTTTTTGGAACCGACCATTGCCCAGGTTTTGCATCGGCTGCTAAATACATTGCAACTACCGTTATGGAAGTTTGCCTTGACGCTAAGGTTTACGATACCCCTATGATTTGCGTTATTGAAGCAATGGGTAGAAACGCTGGTTGGCTTACCGCGTCTTCGGTGCTTGCAAGTTATAAAGGCTTAGGTCCTGACCTCGTTTACCTTCCCGAAGTTGCTTTCGATATTCAAAAATTTGTAAGTGACGTTAAAGGCGTGCTTGCTAAAAACAACAATAAGTGTATCGTAGTAGTATCAGAAGGTATTAAAGATAAAGACGGTAAACTCGTTTGCGAATCTGTTGGCGCTGTTGCAAGAGATAGTTTTGGTCACGCTCAACTTGGTGGCGTAGCGTCTACTCTTGCTAATCTTTTGAAGGCTGAAACTGGTTATAAAACGAGAGCAGTTGAACTTTCGCTTATGCAAAGATGCGCTGCGCACCTTGCTTCAAAAACTGACGTTGAAGAAACTTTTAGAGCAGGTCGCGAAGCAGTTAAAGCGGCTTGTCGTGGCACTACTGATAAAATGGTAGTTTATAAGCGTGAAGAAAAAGACGGTAAATACAAGTGTAAATATAGTTTAGTTAACCTTAAACTTGCCGCAAACACCGAAAAAACCGTACCGCTTGAATGGATTATTAACGACGGAACTTACATCTCTAACGAATTCGTTGATTACGCTCTTCCGCTTATCCAAGGCGAAGCAAAAGCGCCTACTGTGGACGGGCTTCCAAGATTTGCTAATCTTAAAAAAGTACAAGCAGGCAAAAAGTAAAAATACAAAAAACTCCGCAATTTGCGGAGTTTTTTAATGTTAATTTTTTTATAACAAGGTAGAATAAATCATTTCTACAAGTTTTAAGTGTTCGCCACGGAAAACTTCCGGCCAGTTTCTAACGTGCATACCCATAGTAACGGACACGCCCGTATTTGGGTCAACAAGCGCGTAAGCGCCGGCTGCACCGTCCCAACCAAATTCCTTTTTCTTTAAGCCCCAAGGCGTATCAAGTTTTCTAACTCTAACGCCTAAGCCGTAGCCGTAATCTTTTCCTTGAACGCAAGTGTAGTTGTTTTTAACGCTGAGTTCGTTAGTCGTTTCAACAGTCATAAGTTCAATGGTTTTTGGATTAATAAGCCTATAACCGTTACTTGAAACGCCGTTTGACGCTAACGTTTCTAAGAAGATAGAAAAGTCTTCAACCGTTGATTTTAGACCGCCACCGCCACCGTCGTAAGTTAAGTGGTTGTTCCATTTTTCTTGCGCGTAGGGGTAGGGTAAAATTTCGCCGTTTAGCGAGTAATAAAGTGGTTCAAAACCGCCTTCGCTATACTTAAAGGTGGTGTGTTTCATTTGAAGTGGCTTAAATATTTCATTATGAGTAAAATCTGAATAACGGCTACCCGAAACAACTTCAATAACCCCACCTAAAATATCGTGCGACAAGCCGTACATAAACTTATCGCCCGGCTCAAAGTGAATAGGCATTTTTATTATCTCGTTTGCTATTTCGCGCGCTGTTGAAAAGGGATTAGATAAAAACTTTTGCTTAACGAAAGGCGAGTTAAAATTGTAATCGATACCAGACGACATCGTTAACAAATGCTTAATGGTAATAGGTTTGCTTTTTACCTTTTCACCGTCAATTAAAAGATGGGAATTTTCAAATTCGGGAATATATTTTGAAACCTTATCATCAAGCGATAATAAGCCCCTTTCAACACACATCATTGTGGCAACGGCGGTAACTACCTTTGAGCAAGAATACATATAAAGTTTTTCTTTACCCGTTGCGCTACCGTCTTTATTTTGATAATGCCTAAATATAGTTTGATACCCTTTTTTAACTAAAATATCAATATAGGGTATGCCTTTTTCTTTTATAAGCGTTTGATTGACGTAATTGATAATTTTTTCCATAAAAGTAATTATATTTTATAAATAAAAGTTTGTCAAGAATAAAAAAACGGAGTTTTACTCCGTTTTAATTATATTATACAGCGCCTTGTGCTTTCATTGATTCGGCAACTTTCATAAAGCCTGCAATGTTAGCGCCTGCCATATAGTTACCTTCCATACCGTATGCTTTGGAATAATCGTCACACGCTTTGAAGATTGAAACCATTATGCCGTGAAGTTTTTCGTCAACTTCGCTAAAACTCCAAGAAAGGCGCATGCTGTTTTGCGTCATTTCTAAGCCGGAAGTTGCAACGCCACCAGCGTTTGCTGCTTTTGCAGGACCATAGAGCATTCCTTTTGCAAAGTAAACGTCAATCGCGTCAGGGGTAGAAGGCATATTTGCACCTTCACTTACGCAGTAGCAACCGTTGTTTGCAAGCGCGGTTGCACCAACGCCGTCAAGTTCGTTTTGAGTAGCGCAGGGAAGGGCGATATCGCACTTAACCGTCCAAACACCGCTAGAACCTTCGTGATATTCTGCATTAGGTCTATATTTAAGATATTCGCTAATTCTCTTTCTTTCAACTTCTTTAATTTGTTTAACTATTTGTAAATCAATACCGTCTTTATCGTAAACGTAACCGTTAGAGTCGGAAAGCGTAACTACCTTAGCACCGAGTTCTTGCGCCTTTTCACAAGCGTAAATAGCAACGTTACCAGAGCCGGAAACTACAACCGTTTGACCTTTGAAAGATTTACCGTTTGCTTTAAGCATTTCTTCGGTGAAATAGCATAAGCCGTAACCGGTTGCCTGCGTTCTTGCAAGCGAGCCACCGTAAGTTAACCCCTTGCCCGTTAAAACGCCAGTATATTCGTTTTGAAGGCGTTTGTATTGACCAAACATATAGCCAACTTCTCTTGCGCCTACACCGATATCGCCAGCGGGAACGTCACAATTAGCGCCGATATGACGGTAAAGTTCAGTCATAAGGCTTTGGCAAAATCTCATAATTTCTGCGTCAGACTTGCCCTTAGGGTCAAAGTCCGAACCACCTTTACCACCGCCCATAGGAAGAGTGGTAAGGCTGTTTTTGAAAGTTTGTTCAAAACCTAAGAATTTAATAATGCTAAGGTTAACCGACGGGTGAAAACGCATACCGCCTTTATAAGGACCGATTGCGCTGTTAAATTGAATTCTAAAACCGCGATTTACTTGAACGTTGCCGTTATCGTCAACCCAAGGAATTCTAAAAATAATTTGCCTTTCGGGTTCAACAAGCCTTTCAATAACGCCTGATTTTACAAGGTCGGGTCTTTTTTCAATTACAGGTTGTAAAGTTACGAAAACTTCAGTTACCGCTTGGATAAACTCAGGTTCGTTAGGGTTTCTTTTTTTAACTTGTTCAAGAACTTGAACTAAATATTCGTTGGTAAGTTTCATAAAATATCTCCCAAATACCATAATAAATTTTAATTTAGTATAAACTAAATCCTATAAAAAAAGCAAACGTTTTAAGCAAATATTTGCTATTGATTTTATTTGACGTACAAATAAGGCTAAATTGTTTGAATTTTTTAGTTTTTATGTTACAATAAAAAAGTAAAATTTTTTATAAGGATATATGCTTTATGGACAAGGTTATAATTGCAATCGGCGGTGGTGATATGCGTGAAAAAACCACTATAAAAATTGACGAATATATTTCAATGCTTGCAAAAAAGCACGCTGGCGATAAGCGCGCGTACGGTTTATATATAGGAACGGCATCACACGATTTTATGCCTGCGTTTAACACGTTTAGAAAAACTTATACGTCGGTTTTCGATATAAAAGCCGACTGTTTACTTCTTGAAAACGTTCAAACGACGGACGAGAGAATTGACGAAAAACTTAATAAAGCCGATTTTATCTACGTTTCTGGTGGCGATACCTTGTATATGCTTAAAAAGTGGCAAGAACGCGGTCTTATAGATAAGTTGATTTCTGCATATAATCGCGGTGTTATTATTGCGGGGCGTTCGGCTGGGGCTATATGCTGGTTTGAAAATATGTACACCGATAGCGAGATATTAAACGGAAGTAGCACCGAATATAAACTTTATAAAGGCTTGGGCGTATTGTCTAAAACTTGTTCCCCACATTATAATCTTAGAACGGCTGATTTTGACGACGCGATTATCAAAAACGATATAAAAACCGCATACGCCATTGAAGATAATTGCGCCTTAGAGTTTATAAACGGCGAATTTGTAAAAAGTATTTCAAGTGGCGGTAACGCTTATTTAATTTCTAAAATAGACGGTAACGTTCACAAAAAACTCTTGTGATTAACGCGTTTAACAAATCTTGATATTGCGTTTTTTTAATTTTTCTTTACATTTTTGTTTGCGTATGTTAAAATATAAATAATATTTTACATGTGAGAGGAAAATTCTATGAGTGAAAAACTAAATAGAAAATACGGGCTTGTAACCGCTATTTGTATGGTTGTAGGTACGGTTATAGGTTCGGGAATATTCTTTAAGGCAGAAAAAGTTATAAGCACGACTAACGGTGATTTACCTATCGGTATTTTGGCTTGGGTGATTACGGGTCTTATAATGATTGTTTGCTCTTTACAGTTTGCAGTTATGGCAACCAAGTACGAAAAAGTTAGTGGTGTAGTAGATTACGCCGAGGCAACTTGCGGTAAAAAATACGGATATTACCTTGCTTGGTTTATGGTTAATATCTACTATCCTTGTATGACTTCGGTTCTTGCGTGGGTGTCTGCAAGATATTTTGGCGATATGTTTGGTTGGAGTTTAGTTAGCGCTGAGGTTATGGCGCTTGCTGGTGTGTTCTTAATAGGTTCGTATACGCTTAACGCGTTATCACCAAAACTTGCTGGCAAATTTCAAATTAGCGCAACTTTTATTAAACTCGTTCCTATTTTGTTGATGGCTATCGTTGGTACGGTAGTGGGTCTTGCTAATGGCAATTTGACTTACAACTTTGCAAACAAATTACCAGAATATTTACCTGGTCAAGCGGGCGGTGGATTATTTGCAGCGGTTATTGCAACGGTATTTGCATATGAAGGCTGGATTGTTGCAACTTCGATTAACGCAGAACTAAAAGACCCTAAAAAGAATCTTCCTATCGCTCTCGTTATCGGCGCGTTTATAGTAGTTGCTTGTTACGTTTTGTACTTTATAGGTGTTAATGGTGGCGCTGAAAATAGCGAAATATTTATTAAAGGCTCAACCATAGCGTTTGGTAACGTATTCGGTACGGTTGGCGGTATTATTTTGAATATTTGTATCGTAGTTTCGTGTTTAGGTACGTTAAACGGTCTTATGCTTGCCGAAACACGCGGTATGTACGCTATTGCAGTTCGTGGCGAAGGCCCAAGCCCTGAAATGTTTAGCCAAATTGATAAAACAACTAATATGACGACTAACTCGTCAGTTTGGGGCTTATTCGTTTGTGCGTTATGGTTTTTATACTTCTACGGTGCAAACCTTACCGAAGGCTGGTTTGGTTTATTTAACTTTGACTCGTCTGAACTTCCTATCGTTACTATTTATGCGATGTATATTCCTATGTTTATATCGTGGATAAAAAAGGAAAAAGATTTAGGAACTTTCAAGCGTTTCGTTTTACCTATCGTGTCAATAGTAGCGTGCGCGTTTATGGTATTTGCAGCGGTTTACGCACACGGAATAACTCCTTATTTAACTGCAAAAGAAGGTGGAAAATTTTCTTTCCCCGTACTATTTTATCTAATTATATTCGCAGTAATTATGGGTGTGGGCGCAATATTCCATTTCAAAAAACCTAAAAAACAACGCCTTGAAAATGAATAATATATTAAAAACCGCGGTGTTCCGCGGTTTTTTTATTTATGATTAAATTTAACTAAGAGTCCGTTCAATTTCCCCCCATAAGCAAAGTAAAAAACACGGAGCAACAACTCCGTGTTTTACATGGTAGCCCCAAGGGGAATTGCTCCGCTACGCTATCACGCCGGGGTTGCAAACAGTAGGTGTCTACTGTTTGGTTGCAACTAAAAGTAAGAATAAAGCGGTGTAGTTGCAACTACCAACCCGTTCAATTCCCATATAAACTTAGTAAAAAAACACGGAGAAACTCCGTGTTTTACATGGTAGCCCCAAGGGGAATTGAACCCCTGATTTTGCCTTGAGAGGGCAACGTCTTAACCTCTTGACCATGAGGCCGTCTACCAAAATATATTAACATACAATTTAATATTTTGCAAACGATTTAAGGGTGTTAAGGTTAATTTTTTATAATGGGTTAAGTTCGTCTTTTTCGGGTAGGTAGGCGTGGTAGCGTTTGGGCATAAAATTACGCATTAGCCTTTCGTTTTTTCGTTCTTTTATAAAAACGGTGTCGTAATAGGTCTTAAAAAGCGTTTGAAATTCGTCTTTAATATTTAAC
>JAZLBK010000059.1:0-14925 GCA_045613665.1 Christensenellaceae bacterium
AGGTTCGGGGTTTACGGCACAAGGTCCACCGCCTTGAATAAGGGGATGATTGTCCGTTCTATCCTTAGCGCAAAGGGGAATTCCAGATAAGTCAAGCATATATAAAACGGTGGTATACGAGAGTTCGTATTGAAGGGAAAACCCAAGCATATCAAACTCGCTAAGCGGTTTTTTCAAACCGAGCGAATAAAGCGGTATGTCGTTTTGTTTAAGCGCACTGCCAAAGTCTGGCCAGGGGGCAAAGCACCTGTCTGCCATAGCGCCGTCAACCCTATTTATAACTTCTTGAACGATACGTATGCCAAGATTACTCATGGCTACTTCGTAAACGTCTGGAAAGCATATACAATAATTAAATTTTTCAGGTTTTATATTTGGTTCACCGCACTCGCCACCGATATATCTCGACGGTTTTTCTACGGTTAAAAGTATTTCGTCTAACGTTTTCATATTAAATAGTCCTAATTATAATTGCGTTTTTATGAAAGTTTTCTGTATTTAAGCGGTGAAACGCCGTATAGTTTTTTGAACACCTTGCTAAAATAAGACAAACTTGAAAATCCTACTTCAAAGGCAACGTCGTTAAGCGATTTATCCGAAAACATAAGTAACGATAAAGAAAGTTCGCACCTTTTTTTGTTTATGTAGTCTTTTACCGTGGTGTTAAAGTGGGCGTAAAAAAGTTTATAGACTAAACTTACCGAAACGAAGTTTTGTTGGGCAATGTATTCTACTGAAAGGGGGGCTTGTATGTTGTTGTTTATAAAATTTACAAGCGTATCTAAGGTAGAAGAATTCGTCGGCTTAACTATGTTTTCAAGTAGTAAGTGCTTTGCTAAAATGGTTGCAAGGTTTATTATGCTTTTTATAAACTCTTCGTTTTTAATAGGTAGGGCGCGGTATAAATCTTCCAACTTTTCAGTGTTTAACTCGTCGTTTACAAAACCTCGCTTAACGTTACTAAAATTATCGTCCACCTTCAACTGACCAAGCAAAATGTAACCGAGTATCGACTGGTTGTGCATTATAGGAATAGCAATATCGAGTAGCCCTGCGTGGCACACGTGCGACACGGGTTGTTTTTTCTCCTTACACTCTTTAAGCAAGGCGTAGTCGCATATAAGGCATTTTGAACTTAATACAAAATTTGAATTTATATATTTGCAATATTCGTTAGCCGACGCCTTGTCCGTATACTGTAAACGCGTAAAATTAGAGTCTAATATAGACATATTTATCCCCGTTGCACTAAAAAAGTCGTAGGTGATGTCCGTCATCTTATTAGTTTTATACGAAATTGATAGTTTTGACATACTAACTCCTAAAATAAAGATGTGGTTAAAGTATAGCATAAGCCAAAAAAGAAAGCAATCGAAAGGTGTAAATTAGTACAAAAAACGTAAAAATTTAATCTTGTAAGGCGGTAATATACATGGTATAATTTAATCATAAGGCGCGGGTAAATAAAACCCCTCGTTAAAAAAGGTAAAAAAATTTTTAGGAGGACAAATTATGCCAGTATATGAATCCATAAAAAATGCTGACAACAAAATCGTTATTTCTGCTAAAAATAGAGATAGCGTAACCTTCGGTTGGGAAAAAGTAGTTGATAAAATTGCTTCACTTGTTGACTCAACTGATAAAAACATCGCTCTTGACGGTTGGTACGGTATTGATTTTGCTAAAATTGCAAACGCAGTTGCTAGCAAATTAAAAGCAAAAGGTTTAAGAGTTGAACTTTTCCCTGCATCTTCTCTTTACAAATCAAGAGATGAAATTATCGCTTACAACGCACCGTTCGTAACCGACGACCCAGGCTTTGGTAAAGTAAACAAAGCAGGCGTTGTTGAAGACATTATGAACGCGGACGCAATTAAAGGCTTAAAGGCTAAACTTGCTTCAAGCACGGTAGTTATCGTTTACGGCGAAGGCGCTTGCATTAAAGAACTTGCTGACCTTTACGCTGTTAAATGCTACGTTGACAACACTCACCAAAAAGTTCAATGGGATATGTGGGAAGGTAGACTTAATACTTTCGGCGCTACTACTCCTACCAAAGACTATAACTGGAAAGAATACAACTATTCCGACTACTATATGTTAAAACGCCAAAAAGACTTTATGTATGGCGCAATGGATTTCTACGTAGAAAACTATTTTGAAGATGACCTTGTTTTAATTCCAAGAGTTGCTTACGACGAAATTATGTCTACGCTCGTTAAATATCCTATCCACGAAGTTAAAATTTTCAGCCCAGGTCCTTGGGGTGCATATAGATACTTAGATATGGATTACGGTGTTGAAGGCCTTGCAAACAACGCATGGAACAAAATCGCTGGTCCTGAACTTCGTATCCTTATTGATTTCGGTGGCGAAAGAAGTATCAATATGCCTATGCTTAACGCAATGCAATACGGCAAAGAACTCGTTGGTGAACTTATCGACAAACAATATCCCGGTTTATTCCCGCTTGATATTTGGCTTGACGACGGTTGGCACCCAACTCCGCAACCTGCTGAAAGAATTTCAATGCCTATGCACATTCACCCGTCAAGCAAATACGTAGCAGACCACTTCGACGAACCTCTTGGCAGATATGAAACTTACTATATCGCAGAGGCTTACGAAGGCGCTAATACTTGGATGGGCTTCCACGACGGTGCTGACATTGAAGAATGGGAAAGACTTTGTGAAGAATCACAAAACATTAAACCTATCGAAAACTGGAAAGAGTTCATTGCTAACTGGCCAAGCAAGGAAGGCGACCTTTACCTTATTCCACCAGGAACAATGCACGGCCACGGCGGTAACCAAATGGTACTTGAAATGGATACTAACCCATCTATTAACGGTACGGAATATTCTTTCTTCGAATATGACTTTGCAAGACCGTCTTGGGACGATAACAAGAAATCAATGACCGGCAAACCGCTCAAAATGCACCTTGAACATGGTAGAAACATGGAAAAGACCAGAAGAGCGTCTTGGGTTAAAGATAACCTTTTATCTACTCCTAAGGTTATTAAATGGACTAAGGAATATTATATTGACCAATATAAATCTACTCCTGTTATGCCATACCACGTTGAAAGAATTCACTTTGAAAAAGTGGGCGAATATTCAACCGAAGGTAAGTTTATGAACATGCTTACTTTAACCGTTGGTTCAAAAGTAACCGTTCGTTCTAAATCTAACCCAGATTACTATGCAATTTGCGACAAGTTCCAAACCTTAGTAGTTCCTGCATCTTTCGGTGATTACGAAATTATCAACGAAGAAGGCGGACGCGCAACTTGCGTTATCCAAAAATGGAAAAAAGGTTAATTATATAACATTATAGATTAATCTATTAAACTAAAAAATACGAGCCGTGATTGAAAGTATTTATATTTTCTAACATGGCTCGTTATTTTAAGAGCAAGTAAAAATTCCACTACCACGGTGGAAAATGGAGATAATTATGGAAATAAAAGTAGCACTCGTTTCTCTCGCTTGTCCGGTTGAAGTTGGATACGACCAAGCATTACCACTACTTAACCAAACGGTTAAAACGATGAAAGAACAAGGCGTTTCTTGTGATAACACCGGCGTAGTTATGCACGACCTTGATACCGTTCGCCAAGCGGCAGAGAAACTTAAAGGTACGGACGCTGACGTGCTTATGATTTCAATTGCAACTTGGAGTGAAGACCATCATCTTTTAGATTTATTATCTTACGTTGATATGCCTTTAATTTTAAGGGCTTATCCCGCTTTTGATACTGGTTCGCTTTGTTGCGCGCATCAAATTAGCGCGGTGTTTAGGGATATAGGCAAAACCTGTGAATTCGTTTACGGCGATGCTGACGACGAAAACTGCGTTAAAGAAATTAAAACGATTGCAACCGCTTACGCCCTTAAAAACTCTATGGCAAAAACCAGAGTTGGCGCAATCGGTGGCAGAGTTAAGGGTATGACTGAAATTGCATACGACGAGTTTGCAATTAAAGAAAAACTCGGTTCAAGAGTAGTTAACCTTGACGAAAAGGAAATGACCGAAAAAGTAGCAAGCATTTCTAACGAAGAAGCGCAGGCGCTTTTAGACGAAAAGAAAGATATTTTAAGCCCTTGCAAAGTTACCGCAACAAAAGAAAGCATGCTTGAATCAATGAAGTTTTATAAAGCAATGAAAGACTTAGCAAGCGAATACGAATTACAAGCGCTTTCGGTTAAATGTTATACGACCTATATGGGTAAAGTTTGCTTAGGCTACTCGCTTTTAGCAGAAGAAGGAATAGTAGGCTCTTGCGAAGGCGACGTTACTAACGCCTTAACTATGAAACTTATGTACGATTTAAGTGGCAAGCCTATCAATAATACTGACCTTTTGTATCCCGACGAAAAGGCAAACACCATTTTGTTCGCGCACTGTGGTTCGTCAGGCTTTTCTATTGCCGAGGGCGAAATCGACTTAGCACCCGTTAGACTTATGGAAAGGGGCGTATGCAGTAAATTCGTAGTTAAGCCGGGCAAAGTTACCGCGGTTAACATTTGCGGTCACGGTGACAAATTCCGCCTTGCCTTTATGGTTGGTGACGCCGTTCCTTGCGGTATGGAATTCCCAGGTAACCCCGTTAAAATTAAATTTGATAAACCTGTTAGCCAAATCAACCGCGAAATTATGGATAACGGTATAGGTCATCACTGGATGGTCGCTTACGGCGATTATAGTGAAGAACTTAAATATTTCTGTAAAATTAACAATATTTTATGTTACGAAATTTGAAGGAGTAAATTATGAAACGTTCAGAAATAAACGCAATAATGCGTAACGCATTACAACTTTTTGACGAATATAAAATTAAACTTCCCGAGTTTTTACACTGGTCTCCCGAAGACTGGAAAACTAAGGGCGACGAAGTTCAAGAAATTAAAGACAATATGCTTGGTTGGGATATTACCGACTTTGGCAACGGCGACTTTAACAAAGTTGGTTTGTTTTTAATTACGCTTCGCAATGGTAATCAACTTAAAAAAGATAAGTATCCCAAGCCGTACGCTGAAAAACTTATGGTAGTTAAAGAAAACCAAATTACACCAATGCACTACCACTGGTCGAAAATGGAAGATATTATCAATGCCGGTGGCGGTAACTTAATTATTAAGTTATACAACGCAACCAAAGATAATACGCTTGACGATACAGACGTTAACGTTGTTATCGACGGTGTTAAACACACTTTCAAAGCAGGTACGGAAGTTCGTTTAGAACCTGGTCAAAGCGTAACCTTAACGCCATATCTTTTCCATAGATTTTGGGGCGAAGAAGGCAAAGGTACGGTTATCGTTCGCGAAGTTTCTATGTGTAACGACGATGCTAACGACAACTGTTTCTACGATAAAGCAGGCCGTTTCCCTGAAATTATTGAAGACGAAGCGCCCCTTCACTTGCTTTGCAACGAATATAATAAATAATTGAAGGTATAACTATGAAAAAATTTGTAATGTACGGCGCTGGAAATATAGGCCGTGGATTTATCGGTCAATTATTTTCAGAAAGTAATTATTCGGTTGGCTTTATCGACATCAATAAGCAAGTTCTTGAAAAGTTAAATAGCGATAAAGAATACCCCGTTGACGTGGTTACCAGCGAAAACATCGAAGAGCGCATAGTTAAAAACGTTTACGGTATTGACGGTACGGATTTAGAACTCGTAGCAAACGAAATTGCTAATGCTGACGTTATGGCAACCGCTATCGGCGTTAACGTTCTTAAATTTATTGCTAAACCTATTGCGCTTGGCTTGAAAAAAAGATTTGAAAAGGGCGCTAAACCGTTAAACATAATAATTTGCGAAAATTTAATCGGTGCCGACTCTTATCTTAAAGGCTTAATTAAAGAACAACTTCCCGAATACGAAAAGGAAATTGACGAAAAAATAGGCTTTGTTGAAGCAAGTATAGGTAGAATGGTTCCCATGCTTCCCGAAGAAAAAAAGAAAGGCAATTTTTTAAGAGTTTTCGTAGAGCCTTATAACATTTTGCCCGTTGATAAAGACGCGTTTAAGGGCGAAATTCCAAGTGACGTTAAAAATCTTTATCCGTTCACGCCGTTTAGTTTGTATATTGAAAGAAAACTTTATATGCACAATATGAGCCACGCTACTTGCGCGTATTTAGGTAATTTAAGAAACTACGGTTATATTTTTGAAGCGGTAAAAGATTACGACATTAGATACTGCGCGTATAGGGCGTTAATGCAAAGCGCGCTTGCCCTTTCTATCGAACACAACGTAGATATTAAGCCACTTACGGAACACGCTGAAAACTTGTTGTATCGTTTCCAAAACACCGCGCTTGCAGACCCCGTTTCAAGAGTTGGTAAAGATACAATTCGTAAACTTGGCGAAAACGATAGGCTTATCGGCGCGTTAAAACTTTGCGAAAAACATAACGTTTCTTGCGATATGCTTTGCGTTGCTATTGCATCGGCAATGATGTTTAATCCAAATGACGACGAACGCAGTCAAGAACTTTATAACTACGCAAACGAAAACGGCGCAATCAAAACGCTTGAAAAATATTCTAACTACAAAGGCGAAAAAGCAGACCTTATAAACGAATTATACCAAATGCTTAAAGAAGGTAAAGACGTGTCTACTTTAATCGCTTACTGCGACGATTTAAGCGGTAAAAACATAAGAGTATAATTTGTAAACAATAAAAAAACACACTACTTTTGAAAGTAGTGTGTTTTATTTTTTTATTAGTCAACTGCGTTGTGTTTAATTACGCTTTGATAATAGTAATAACTCTTTTTAGGAGTACGCGGTTTTTCAGGCTTATCAAATCTTATTTGTATAAGACCAAACGTTAACGAATAGCCACCGTTCATACCTTCGGTAGTATCCATAATCGTCCAGTGATAATAGCCTTTAACAGGATATCCTTCACTGATTAATCTCGATACACCACGCAAGTGCTCACGCATATAGGTAATACGATAATCGTCTTCAAGTTCTTGTTCGTAGGTATCGCGAGAATTTTCTATTTCGGGGTCGTCGCTATAACCGCGCCTTCTTCTACTAATACCGTTTTCAGATATGAAAAGTTCAGCGTCCGGATACTTGTCGTGAACGTATTTAACAACGTCAAAGATACCGCCGGTGTTGATAGTGAAACCGTAAGCGTCTTTCTTTTCGCCCTTAATAGTTGCGTAATCCATTACGTCGTTTTTCTCGTATTTAACTCTGTACGCACCGTAGTAGTTAATACCTATAAAGTCGGTTTTTATAAAGTTTTCGTCTAAGTCCTTTTGATAATCCTTAGGCATATTGTCTTTAATATACGGATAATCAAAAACTTCTTGTGGGTAACGACCTAAGAAAATAGCGTCACTATACCAGTTAGAATAGAAAGCCATATCTCTATCAGCGGCTGCTTGATCCTTTTCGTCAAGCGATGCGCCGTATGCAAGTTGGAAGTGGTTAACGAAACCAATTTTGCCCGGTAAACCCATTTCTCTATAAAGTTTAACAGTCTTAAAGTGGGTAATTATCATATTGTGACTTGCTTGAAGTGACTTTTTAATATCCTTTTCAAACGGAGGTTGGTTACCCCAAGCATAACCCGCCATAACGTTACATTGCGGTTCGTTAACGGTTGACCAGTAGGGAACTTTGTATCCGTATTCGGTAAAGCAAGTTTTTGCATAAATCAAATACCAGTCGATAAATTCCTTGCAACACACACCGCCCCTATCGTAAATCCACATAGGAAGGTCACAGTGCCAAAGGTCGATAAGCGGAACTATATCGTTTTTAATAAGTTCGTCAAAAAGATTATGATAATAGTCGATACCCGCTTGATTGATTTTGTCAGGCCCGTTAGGATAAATTCTCGACCACGCGATAGAGAACCTAAACGATTTTAAGCCGAGTTCTTTCATAAGTTTAATATCTTCTTTATATCTATGATAAAAGTCAGCGCCGTTTTGAGGGTCGCCGTCTAAGAACTTTTCAGGATAAACTTTGCTAAAATGTTGCCAAGCGTCAACGCCCTTACCGTCCTCACAAGGAGCCGATTCAATTTGTACTGCTGACGACGCTGCGCCAAATAAGAAACCTTCGGGGAAAGTTAATTTCATAAAAACCTCTCTTGTTTTTTTATTTTTTATAGTATCATTATATACTTTACGTAAGTTATTTTCAAGTCGTTTATTTTTCAAAAAATACCCAAAAATTCACAACGTAAAATTTTTTTGATACTTAAATTTACGTTTAGTAAACGCTTTATATTTTTACAAAAAACCGTTTGCGCCATATAGGGCAGACGGCTTTTTCGTAATATTATTTTTTAAGTTCAATTAAACTGTAATCAAAATCGTCGTATTCAACTATTATCTTGTTGCCGTCAATTAAGTTTAACTTCTCGTCCGTTATCCTATTTACAGCACTCTTAAACTTGCCGTTAAATACAACTTCGGTTTTCCCAGACGCACCCTTTTTCATATTAGCAACTACTGCTAAAATAGCGCCGTCATAGTCAAAATAACTTACTTTAACGCTACTATTTGATACCGTTACGTCGTTTTCATAATACGCCTTAAAGGTCGCGTCTTCCATCGGTACGGATTTGTAAACTTTCCAAACCTTAGCCATTTCGTCAAGCCCTTCGATAGTTTGTGGCTTTGGAAGTAAACCGTAAGGAATAACGCACGTGCAAGCGTTGTGGAAGGTCCAGTTTTCATTGTTAACGCAAATCATAAATGCGGGAACACCCGTGTTTCTGCCTGCGTACATTGAACGGATATGACCTTCTGGCATCTCTTCAACTTTACCACTTCTCAAATAGCCTTGAATAGGCTCTCCGTCCCATAAAGTATCGGCAAACGCAAGAGTGGGAACTGCAAACGAGTTGCTTGTGTGAGCGTTAATTACGCCACCCCTTGTATGAACTATGTCGTAAAGTTCTTCGAGCACTTCGCGTAAAGCCCAAATAGGATAGGTTGAGTGCAATTTGCCTTGACTATCACGATATCCACAACCGTGGCTCTCGTTTTTACAAGCACGTGGAGAGAAAGTGCCGTCAAGATACAAACCGTCAATATGGTAAGTATCAATTATTTTAGCAAGTCCGTCAAGCCAAATTCTCGCAAAATCACTCTTGTAGCAAATGCGGTAATCTTTTTGGAAAGGTCTTCTATTCCACTGGCTACCGCAGTAATTTTCGTCTACCCCAATAACTTGGTAATCTTGTAAATTCTCAGCAAGCGGAGATAACTCGGACATCTCAAATCCAAAATAAGGAATTAACTTCATATCCCTATCGTGCGCCGCTTTTACCATCCTTTTAAGTCTTTCAGCCGTTTCTTTTGTAAGCAGAACGCTGTTTTGCATATCGTTCCATCTTTCGTGAACGTATACGGTGTTAACACCACATCTTTTTAAGCGGTCGATAAGAAGTTCTGCGTTTTCGCTTTTATCGTATTCAATTTCGTAACTCGACGGGTTTTCCGTAGGCGTGCTGAAATTAGCAAGTGGCGGTAATAACAACGTTTCGTAAACTTCACCGTTTAAGCCGTGGATAGCGCCGTGGTCGTGATAGTTGGTTTCCGCAAACGGATTTTTGGGGAAAGGTTTAACAGGCGTTGCTTGCATACCAAACTCGAATTTAATAGGATATAATAAAAATCCTTTCCACTCACATTTCTTGCGCCAGTATTCGTGTTCGCTGTCTAAAAAATGTATTCTTAATAAAACTTCGTCATCTTTGATGAAAAGTTCCATAACGTGATTTTCGTCAGCAGGAGTCCAACCCTTGTCGTCTTCAAAGAATAAAGATACGCCGGCGTGGTCGTTACCTACGTAGAAACTATGCTTAAACTTGGTTGCAATAGATTTTTCAGGAAGAAAATCCATCGACTTAAAGGCTTGCATAGTCCAACCCTTAGCCGACGGCACACCGTCAAGTAAAATGGGTTCGTATTGCGGGTAAACGTGATACATTTTGGCAAATTCCTTTTTGATGGGAACTTCAAGCCATAATTTATCTAAAATAATATTCTCTTCTGTGTATTTTGGAACTTCTGGTCTTAACCCGGTAGGCGTAATTTTTACGGTGCATTTTACAGCGCCGTCGTAATACACTTTAATTGCGGTGTTCAAAAATAAAAGACCACTTTCCGCAGTTTGACAAAAGGTTTGATATCTTTCGCTTTCGTCAACCATATTAAAATTGCTAAAATTTTTCCAAACGATATCCTTTTCGTTTTGTCTACCAACTAAACGCATGGGGCCGGCTAAAACTTCGTCACCACCCGTTAAAATTGAAGAAAAGAAGGGGTTTTCACCTATTGTGTACGTTCTATTCCAAACTTTCGCCTCGTAATTTTTGCCTTTTTTAACCGCCTCAACGGGGGTTAACCCTTCAACTACTATTTTGTCTACCATTTGAGTCTCCTTATTTTAATATAAAATAATACTTTACCTATTAAGTATAGCAAAACTAAAATTCAAGTCAATAGAAATCGCGTTTTTATTCAAAATTTTCTTAAAAATTGTTAATTTAAGTGTCCTTGCTGGCGCCATTTATTTTTTAGGATTTTTAGAAAATCTTCGGTCGTTATAAATAAAACAAACCTTTTCTAAATCCGATATTTACTCCCGTTGCAAATTCAACCCACAATTACCACTTAGGAGCCTGAAACGTACTTGGAAATTAAATCATTTATATTAAAAGTCGAATATAAATTCGTTTTATCAAATAATTTGTTTCGTAAAATTCGTGTCGTTACGAAAAATTTGTATCGTTTTCTAACTTTTTTAATGAAAATAATTCAATTTCTATTCTAAAACCGAAAATTGCAATGCGTTCTCTAATATTGAAGATTACTTATAATTAATAAAAAATGGCAATTATTATGCGTTTTTAACGCCAATTTACATTGTATTTCGTCTAAATCACGACTGTTTTTGTCATAAAAGCGACTAACCACCACAAAGGTGGTTAGTTTCTTGAAATTTTTTATTTTTCTATAAAACCGCATGCGCCTTATAAGTGATTTATTCCCAAACCTTCGCGAATTTCTTTCATATATGCCAAATCCTTTTCTTCCACATTATTTATTTTTTTCAGCTGTCCAATTGCTTTTGGACGAGTAAACAACACTTGTCCCCAACGCACTATGTGAAAAATCGGCAATAAGAATATCGCCTTTTTTAATATGGGATAGGAAAACTTCATTTGCGAGCACCGACGATTCTAAAATATGTTTCGCAAGTTTTTTCGTAAACTCATCAGCTTCCGCATCGTTAAATAAATAATTTGAAACCTTTTCAAGTGATAACCCTTAAGTGTCATGTGTCTTAAACCACGCTCTTCCATCGCTGAAAGGAATTCCGCTTTATCGTATTCGCTTTGAACATTAAGCATTATGTGAAGATTGACCGAGCTTTGTAAGGCGTTATTAAACTCCGGCAGTAAACCATCTTTCGCCTTTTCGAGCGCTTCGGGGATAGAATTGATATACTCGCCTTTAATACCCCTTTTCACGCACCTGCCCCAAGCATTTTGATTTTATTAATATTTTCTCCAAACCATTTTGTCTACGATACCCGTGTAAGACTGTATAATTTTAACAACTTTGGTTGAAACGTTAATGTCGACGTAATCGGGAACAGGTATACCGCTTAAACCGTTTTCGTTGAGTTTTACAGCCGTTTCCACCGCTTGAAGCAAACTCTTTTCATCAATGCCTGCCAACACAAAACAAGCCTTGTCAAGCGCTTCTGGGCGCTCGGTTGAAGTCCTTATACAAACGGCTGGGAAAGGTTTACCTATGCTTGTAAAGAAAGAACTTTCTTCCGGCAAAGTTCCACTATCCGAAACTACCGCATAAGCGTTCATTTGAAGATTGTTATAATCGTTAAACCCAAGCGGTTGTTGACAAATTACCCTTTTATCAAGTATAAAACCGCTTTGTTCTAAACGCTTTTTACTTCTTGGGTGGCAACTGTATAAAATAGGCATATCGTATTTTTCAGCCATTTTGTTAATTGCCGTAAACAAAGATATAAAGTTCTTTTCAGTATCGATATTTTCTTCTCTGTGCGCTGAAAGTAAAATATAGTTTTTCTTTTTAAGGTTTAACTTGGTTAAAACGTCACTACTTTCAATTTCTTTGAGATTTCCCGTCAACACTTCCGCCATAGGTGAGCCCGTAACGTAAGTTCTTTCCTTTGGTAAACCGGTATCGGCAAGATATCTTCTTGCGTGTTCGCTGTACGCTAAATTTACGTCGGATATTATATCAACGATACGGCGGTTGGTTTCTTCCGGTAAGCACTCGTCTTTACAACGGTTGCCTGCTTCCATATGGAATATGGGGATATGAAGTCTTTTAGCGGGTATTGCCGATAAACAACTGTTAGTATCACCTAAGATAAGCAATGCGTCAGGCTTAATTTCGGCCATAAGTTTATACGAACAGTTTATAATGTTTCCTACCGTTGAGCCTAAATCGTCGCCTACCGCGTCCATATACGTTTCGGGCGGAAGAAGATTAAGGTCTTTGAAAAACACGCCGTTTAAGTTATAATCGTAGTTTTGACCAGTATGAGCAAGTATGCAGTCGAAATACTCACGGCATCTTCTTATGGTTGCCGAAAGCCTTATAATTTCGGGGCGCGTGCCTACTATTATTAAAAGTTTAAGCCTGCCGTCGTTTTTGAATTTAACGTCACTATAATCAAGTTTTATCATCTTAATTCTCCTTAGTTTTATAAACTTCAAGTTTATCGTATAAAGCCTGTCTTTTTTTGGCTTCGTGTATCATTTTCTTTATTGAAGTCCGCTTACCGAAAATTACTCTAAGTAGGTTTTGGATAGCCTTAAATAAATAGATAAACGGATATAGTATCCAATACTTTTTAACGTATGGGAATTTAAGCAACACCGCTTTATGAAGAGATATGGCAAGCGTGGTATATGCGCCACGCACTTTCTCCCCTCTTTTTGCAAGTAAAATTCCACTATTTGCGCGCACTTTGTCTTTTCTTCCTAAATTACCACTCAAAAATACGTCGCTTATAATTTCGCTTGCAAGAGTGTCATAACCATCTTCAAGCCAAGACGGAGTGTCAATTTTAAGATAGTTTACACAAGTTTTTACCATTGCCGATAAAAATTTATATAAGCCTATTTTTTTAGTAAGCGGAATAATTTCTTTTACCCAAAAGTCTTGGGTGTGAGTTTTTTGAACGAATACTGCAAGGTCGCACAAGTGCCTAAGCCCAAGCCCCTCGCTTAGTAAGTGGTGCTGGGTGTGAAGTAGAATAATTATACCGTGCTTAGCGTCAAGCGGAGCGTTAAAGGTGTTGCCGTCAATATCAGTTTTTACAGCCGTTTTAACCGTGTTTGAAATATAATCTTTAATGGTTTTTTTATGCCTATTATTTGGTAACCCCGCAACCTCAAAGTGCATTTCTAAATGCGCGTTTGGTTTTGTAAATACCACATGATTACTGTGGGGCATAGGTAATTTTTTATAACCGTTTTTAATTAAAACCTTTTCAATCGCTTGCGCGTTTTCCCCTTCAATTAAAAAGTCAACGTCACCAAGCGCGCGCTCGTAAGGTAATTTATAGTATCTTGACGCAGAAGTGCCTTTAATTATAGCGTAGTTAAACGAGTTTTCGTCAAGTATTTTAACGAGTTCGTTTTGCGCGTTTATCGATTTTAAGTCTGCACGCATAAAGTCAACTGCAAACTCTTGCCACTTGTCGTAAAGGGCTTGCGAAAAATACCGTTTATAGTTAGAAACGGCGTTAAACGCTTGCATAGTAACTGCTTGTAAAATGCTTTCCTTAGCAACTTTAACAAAGTCAACGCACGAAAGTTCTTCTTTTGAAAGAATTAAATTTTCAGCGTTTTCACTTATGCTTATAGATATTAAGTTTAATAATATTCGTTGCTCTTTACTTAATTGCATAAACGTTAATCTACTCTACTTTTTCAAAAGATTTGTTTTAACTTAAAAAGTTAATATGATTTTAACAAATACCTATTTATTATAATCTGCCCATTTTTTTAAGTTCGTCTTTAATATATTGCAACGCGGCAATCTTAGCCTTTGTTTCTTCTACAGTCAAAAGCTGAGTATTATTAGAGTTAAACTCCGTCAAAGGATTGCGTTCCACATCGCCGTTATTAAAATACTTGTCATAATTCAGTCCGCGTTTGTCGCAAGGTACTCGATAAAAATTGCCAAGGTCTATTGCATTTGCACACTCTTCGTTAGTTAAAAGGGTTTCATACATTTTTTCGCCATGACGAATACCAATTACTTTGATATTTTCTTTATCCCCGCCGAACAAATCGCAAACTGCTTCCGCTTGCGTTTGAATAGTACAAGCAGGCGCTTTTTGCACGAGAATATCCCCGCTTTCGCCATATTCGAAGGCAAACAATACAAGGTCTACCGCTTCTTCCAAAGACATAATGAATCTCGTCATCGTAGGGTCGGTAATTGTAATAGGCTTGCCTGCGCGGATTTGTTCAATCCAAAGGGGAATAACAGAGCCCCTTGAACACATAACGTTGCCGTAACGCGTACAGCAAATTTTGGTTTTTTCGGGCGAGACTGTGCGTGATTTTGCAACGATAACTTTTTCCATCATCGCCTTGCTTGTCCCCATTGCATTTACGGGATATGCCGCCTTGTCCGTCGAAAGACAAACGATATTTTTAACCCCCATTTCGATTGCCGCTGTTAACACGTTTTCCGTACCAAGCACATTAGTTTTTACCGCTTCAATGGGGAAAAACTCGCAAGACGGAACTTGTTTAAGCGCTGCCGCATGAAATATGTAATCTACACCGTGCATAGCGTTTTTCACGCTCGATAAATCTCTTACGTCGCCGATATAGAACTTAATTTTGTCTGCA
>JAZLBK010000060.1:0-3486 GCA_045613665.1 Christensenellaceae bacterium
CGATCCGACTTGTTGGCGTTGACACGGGTGATATTTTAATGCAAAAAGAAATAGAAATTTCATTAAACGAAACGGCTGGCGAACTTTTTGAAAGGCTTTCAAGTTTAGGTGCGGAAATTATCGTTTCCGCCCTTGATAAAATTGAAAAGGGTGAAATTCATAAGGTTAAGCAAGACGAAAGTTTAGCAACTCACGTTAAAATGCTAAGTAAAAGCGACGGGCTTATCGACTTTTCGCTTTCGGCAACTAAAATTAAAAACTTGGTTAGGGGGCTAAATCCTTGGCCGATTGCCTACACCCATTACGGCGACAAAACCTTAAAGGTTTACAAAGCCGAAGTTGTAAATCAAAAGGGAGAAGTAGGAAAGGTTTTATCTAATCAAAACGGCTTAGTTATCGGTTGCGGCGAAAATTCTATATCGCTACTTGAAGTTCAACTTGAAGGCAGTAAAAAAATGCCTATTAAAGACTTTTTGCTCGGGCATAAAATTGAAGTGGGGTACAACTTTTAATGCTTATAACTTATTACGACTGCTATAACGTTTTAAGTAAAGTTTATCAAAACGGCGCGTATATTAAACAGGCGTTAAACTCAACCCAAGTAGAAGAGAGAAATCGCCCCACCATTACTAAAATTTGCTACGGCGTTTTGGATAAAGACGTTACTCTTAACTATATTTTAGATAAATTTTGCTCTAAAAAACCTAAAACGTCAGTAAAAATACTTCTTAAAATAGGAATTTACGCAATAATGGAACTCGGCACACCGCCACACGCGGTAACCGATACGCTCGTTACACTTTGCAAAAAAATGGGTAAGGGTGGCGTTTCGGGGTTTATTAACGCAGTTTTAAGAAACTATATACGAAACGGCGTAACCTTGCCTTGCGGAACGGACGAAAAAAGCCTATCAATAACCTATTCTTACCCCCAGTTTTTAGTTAAAAAACTAATTAGTGATTACGGAATTGAAAGGGCGATAGACGTTATTTCGTTTGATAAAGAATACACCTACTTGCGCTTTGAAAAAGACGGTGAAAGTTATCTTAAAAGCGTAAACGCGAATTATCAAAACACGGTGTTTGAAAACTTATATTCCCTTCAAAATTTCAAAATGGACGGGGGCTTTTACGACGGGATTTATACCTTTCAATCAATAGGTAGCGTTGCGATTTGTTCGGTAGCAAGTGGTGGTGAAGAACTTTTAGACTGTTGCTCCGCTCCGGGCGGTAAGGCGGTTTTATTATCTCAAAAATACAAAAAGGTTATTGCGTGCGATATCCACGAGCATAGGGTTGCGCTTATAAAATCTTACGCCGAGCGTATGAATAAACCAAACGTTATACCAACGCTATTAGACGCTACCGTTTTTAATAAAGACTTTGAAAACAGGTTTGACACCGTTTTGTGTGACGCGCCTTGTAGCGGTACGGGTGTAATTAAACAAAACCCCGATATTAAACTAAATAGAGATATAAACGGTATAACAAACCTTAAAAATCTTCAACTTGAAATTCTATCAAACGTTTCTAAATACGTAAAAAGCGGTGGAGAACTAATATATTCCACTTGCTCTATATTAAAAGACGAAAACGATTTAGTTATTAAAAAATTTCTATCAAACTCAAAAGAGTTTGCCGTAGAAAAAACAACTTCTAAACTTCAAGGCTTAAAAACGGAATACGGCTTGCAGTTTTTACCTAATTTATCAATGGGCGCAGGCTTTTACGTTTGCAAACTTAAAAAATTATGAAAATTTTACAAGATTTATCGGTAGAAGAACTTAAAATTTTAATGACTTCGCTCGGCGAAAAACCCTTTCGCGCAGGGCAGATTTTTCGCGCGCTGTCAAGCGGTAGAAAAATTTCCCAAATTACCGATATTTCTATTGATTTAAGAAACCTTTTACTTCAAACCTACGCCGACGAGCCCGTTAAAATAATAAAAACGCTCGTATCGAAAGACGGAACTCAAAAATACCTTTTTAGTTTGAGTGACGGCAATGTCGTAGAAGGCGTATTTATGAAAAATAAATACGGCAATACCGAGTGTTTATCAACGCAAGTAGGTTGCCGTATGGGTTGTAAATTTTGCGCGTCAACAATCGGCGGATTAGTTAGGAACTTAACTGCGGGCGAAATGTACGCTACCGTTTGCGCGGTAAACAAACTAGGCGGTGGCAGTTTAGATAAACGCGCGGTTACAAACGTCGTTTTAATGGGTAGTGGCGAGCCGTTTGACAACTACGAGCAAGTAGTTAAGTTTTTAAGGTTAATTTCGTGTAAAGACGGGTTAAATATAAGCCCAAGAAATATAAGTTTATCAACTTGCGGTTTAGTTCCCGAAATGTATAAGTTTGCAGAGGAAAATTTACCCGTTAACTTAACCGTTTCGCTACATAATCCCTTTGATAATGAACGCCAAAAACTTATGCCGATAGCAAAAGCGTATAAAATCAGCGAAATTTTATCGGCGTGCGATAATTATTTTAATAAAACGGGTAGGCGTTTCATTTTCGAATACACCCTTGTAAAAGGCGTTAACGATAATAGCGACTGCGCTATGGAACTTATTAAACTTCTAAAATCACGGCCTTGCCACGTCAACGTTATTAGACTTAACGAAGTTAAAGAAAACGGCTTAAAATCAGTTGACGATAAAAGTGCGTACCGTTTTGTTGATAGGCTTGAAAAGGGTGGGCTTTCGGCTACGGTTAGAAGGTTAAACGGCGCGGATATAGACGGGGCTTGCGGTCAACTACGTAGAAGCCATATCGAGGGGGACTCTATATGAAAGTAGCGGTTTTTTCAGGTGGCGAATTCGATAGTGCGAAAGTTTTACCGTACGATAAACTTATTTGCGCTGACAAAGGTTACTTATATGCCTTAAACTTAGGCTTAACGCCAGATATAACGCTTGGTGACTTTGATAGCCTTGGCTATAAACCTAAAAACGCTGAAATTTATCCAACGAATAAAAACTATTCGGACACGCAACTTGCAGTAATTAAGGCGATAGATTTAGGCGCAACTGAAATTGATTTGTATTTTACCTTGGGTGGAAGAATAGACCACGAACTTTTTAATATTAGTATATTAAAGTTTATTAAAGATAGGGGCGTAAAGGGTAGCATAATTAGTAAAAATACCTATATAACGCTTATTGACGATAAAGGGTATTACCCTGCAAAAGAAAATGAAACGGTTAGTTTGTTACCATTTTCAAACGCGGTGCATATAATAAAAAGCGAGGGGTTAAAATATCCGCTTGATAATATTACCGCCGTTAAGGGAGAAACGCTAACTTTATCTAACGTTGCAACCAAAGAAACCGTTTACATTGAAGTTGAAAGCGGTGAGTTAGTTTATATCAGTTTTTTATAGGAGAAGTATGAAAATCTACTGTTTCAAACCCCCTAAAATAATAAGAGCGATATTAAAATTGTTTCTAAAAACTTAAAAAGGTCGGCTTTGCCGACCTTTTTAA
>JAZLBK010000061.1:0-2832 GCA_045613665.1 Christensenellaceae bacterium
TACCACAACGCTTATATTATTACAAATTAAAAATTAGATTGACATAAATAATTTATAGTGTTATAATATAATTACTAAATAGACTTTTTTGCAAAATCACTTAATTTATCGGAGAATTTATGAATTTTAACGAAAATTTACGCGGTCAAACAAACAGTATAATTTTATTTGTTTTAATCAGTGGTGACCGTCATACCGACGAACTAAAAGAAATTATCGACCAAAATTTTTCAACGGTAAAAATAGGCACGCTATACTCTATTATTTCACGTATGAAAACACAAGGTCAAATTACCGAATATCGCGCAAGTTCAAGTGACGGCTCACGTCGTAAATACTATAAAATTACCGAACTTGGTAAAAAGATTTATTTTGACGAGTATTATAGTTTGTTTGAAAACGTTACTCTCCCTGAAAAAGAAGATAAGTTTGAAGAAGAAATTAAACCCGAAGATGAAGTGATTGACGAAAATGAAGAACTTTATCTTAAATACATAAAAAAGGCGGAAACGGCTGACGCTTACGGGGACATTGACTTTTCTACCGTTGCCGTTGAAACCGAGCCTGAAACGGTTGTTGAAAGTGACGCTGACACTGAAACCACCAAAACGGTAAACGATTATATACATACACAAGCGGAAAAAGAAATTGATTATGACAGCGTTGTTTCGTCTAAATACGAATACAAATCGGTGCTTAACAAACTATTTCCTAAGTCAAACGCGTATGAAACTGAATATAATGAATACGCATACACGCAGTCAACCACCGAAATTGAAAACACTTTTGAAAGTGAAAAACCCGAGCAACCAAAAATAACGCAAACTACTACTTTTGATACTATTTACGAACTTTCAGAGAAAGAAAACATAAAAATTAGAACCTCGGGTGACACTAATAGATATCAAGGCACTAAAATTTTGGTTAATAAACTACGTTTTCACACGTCAATTATAACCTTACTTCTTGCCGTTATAGAATATTTATTATCTTCGCTAATTTTTACAAACTCCGTTTCGTTTAGCGGTTCTACCCTACTTAAAATTTCGCTAATTTTCGGTGCTTTTGCAGTTATTACAGGTATAATTTACGCGCTAAAACGCAACGATACGGTTAAGGATTTACCTAAATTTATAAATTCTATTGAACTTGCAATAATAATTACGATAGGAATAATCATAATTTCGCTTTGTATTGCCTCTATAAACGCTATAAATATGTATGACTTTAACGAGGTTTACTCAGCGATATTAGTTCCGTCAATAATGGCAATAAACCTTCCTATCTACGTTGCTATCGAACACTTCTTATCAAAACTCGACTATTACCAGACTATATAAAAAAAAGCGTATTCTTCACGAATACGCTTTTTTTATACAATAATGAATATAAAGTTTGAAAGTAATACCGCAACTACGGCTAATAGTGCAACAACAACCAACGAACGCTTTGAAATTGACGCAACTACCGCAACTATCGTTCCAGCGCTTGCAGTAATAAAATTCCTCGTAACGAAAAATATTGACGGAAACGTCATCGCGCTTAAAACTGCGTATGGTATATAATAAAGTAAACTTTTAATAAACTGTGATTTTATTTTATTCTTAAATAAAACGAACGGTATAAGCCTTATAAGGTAAGTAACAACCGCCATAACTAAAACTAAAAGTAAGGTATAAAGCGTTTTACCCATTATCGTTCTCCTTTATCGGCAAGAAAATTGCACCTATAACCGACGCTACAACCGCGCAAATTATATAGGCAATTCCACTTGTAACGGTTTTTAATAAAGGAATAAAATAAAATGCACAAGATAAAATTACGCTAATTACAATTACGATGATTAACTTTTTATTTTCAATTGTTTCAGGAATTACTACGGCTATAAACATTGCAAAAAGCGCAATACTTAATGCGTTAAGTACAATTTCAGGTAAAAAACTGCCCATTAAAGCGCCCGTTAGCGTTCCAAGTGACCAACCTATAAACGGCAGTAAAATTAAGCCGTACATATACCTACTTGAAACTTCTTTTTTACTAACGGCAACGGCAAAAATTTCGTCAGTAACACCAAAAGCACATAAAAACCTATCAAGTAAGGTAAACTTACCATCAAGTTTTTGCGAAAGCGTTAAACTCATTAAAAAATACCTTGCGTTTATTACTAATTGAGTTAAAATTATTTCAAACACCGTGCCCAAAGCCGAAATTATGGCAACGCCTGCAAGTTGACCGGCTGAGGTTAAATTAGTCATTGAAATTAGTAGCGCAACGTAACCTGGAACGTTCATTTCAACCGCAGTAACTCCAAATGCGATAGATACGGCAAAATAACCAAGCGCTATGGGAATTCCGTCTTTAAGCCCGTTTTTGTAAGTTAATTGTTTCATAAAATAAATTTCACTAAAAATATATTGAGATTGATTTTAGGTATAATCTAAATCAATCTCAATTTTATAATTTTTTTAATTTTTATAGTATTTATCGACGATTTTATTCATTTCTTCAAGGCGGTTTTCCATATCTAAAACAAGTTTGAATTGAGTTCTTGCCCTATCTAAATTATGCCCATCTCTATGTGTTCTAAAATAAACGTCACCATCGAGATAGTCGGTTAAAAATCTCATACCGCACTCATACGTCATTAAAATTGCGCCAAATGCTAAATTATTCTTTTCAACTTCGGTAACGCTATCGCCAAGCGCAGTAAGATAGCCTTTTGCGTAATATTCGAACAATTCGATATCGAAATTTACCTTTGACAAATCGGGCTCGTCCTCCGCACCGGTGTTACAACCAAATCTAATACTATCGCCAAAGTCATAACAAATA
>JAZLBK010000062.1:0-3912 GCA_045613665.1 Christensenellaceae bacterium
TCGGTTAAACCAACCCCGTCTTTCATACCGGCGGTTATCGCTTGAATATGCGGATATTTTTTAATTAAGCGGGATAAAATACCCGACACGTTATCGGCAAAATAGTTGCTCGACGCTTTCATATTCTTTGAAACGCCGTGAAACCTTGCAGAATCTTTTTCAGCAAGTTCAAACCCCTTGCCCTTTAACGTTTGTAGATGAAGTAGCGTGGGTTGAGAAAAAGTTTTAATATCATTAAATATTCTAATTAGAGTTTTTAGGTCGTGCCCGTCAAACTTTCCAACGTATTTTAACCCTATACTGTCGGCAACGGTATTTCTTGAAAGAGAACGCTTAATAGAATTTTTAATTCTTTTTAAGAATTTACCAAGCGTGCCGTTACCGAAAACACGCGCTATAAAGGAATTAAATTTATTGTAGTTTTTTCTAATTGTTAATTTTGATATAAGTTTATAAAGTCCGTTATTATTTTTACTTATCGACATACCGTTATCGTTAAGTATAATTAAGAACTTTTTAGGCTTAACGGTGGTTGAAGTTATTGCTTCGAGATTTTCGCCGTTAAAAAAGGAGGCGTCACCCACAACAGAAACGACAAAATAGTCCTCATTTAACACGTCTCTTGAACGGCAGTAACCAAGCCCCGCTGAAATTGACGTGCCTGCATGCCCAGAAATAAACGCGTCAAACTCGCTTTCCTTTGGGTTTGGAAAACCACTAATACCGCCCGAACTTCTTAAAGTAGAAAAGGCGTTTAACCTATCGGTTAATATTTTGTGCGCGTACGATTGATGCCCCACGTCGAATATAAATTTATCGTTAGGATTATCAAAAACGTAATGAAGGGCTACGATTAGTTCAACCGAGCCCAAATTTGAAGACAAATGACCGCCGTTATCAACAACAGTATCAATGATTTTTTCTCTTATTTCAACGCAAAGAGTTTCAAGTTCTTTAATATTAAGTTGTTTAATGTTACGGCCGTTATAAAGCCCTTCTAAAATCGACATATCAAGTGTATTTTTGTACAATTTCGTTCATCACGTCTAATTTTTTATAAATATCTTTACAAAGTGCAATTTGACAACGAGTTCTAATAAGGTTGTGCTTTTTCATTGAAACTTTGAAGTAAGTATCGCCGTTAAGGTAATCTTGCAAAAAGCGTGACGCAAGTTCCAGCGTCATAACGAAAACGCTAAGCGCAAAAGTTTCCTTTTCTTTTTCAGTTATAGAGTTTTTAAGAATTTTGAAATAACCCTTTGTAAAACTTTCAAACTTTTCAAGATTAAACGAAACTTTTTCTAAATCAATTTCGTCTTCTTCCGTCATTGAACAAATTGAACGTGCGCCGTCGCCAAAATCGTAACAGCAAAGCCCCGGCATAATGGTATCAAGGTCGATAACGGCAAGCGCTTTTTTAGTATCTTTATTAAATATTACGTTGTTGCATTTTGTATCGTTATGCGTAACCCTAAGCGGAAGTTCGCCACTTTCAAGTAATTTAATAAGCAACTCACCCGTTGCTTTATTAGATAAAATATACTCAATTTCTTCTAAACTTTCTTCTTTTCTATCGCTAACGGCGTATTTAATAGTTTTTTCAAGTTTAGAAATACGCTTTTTAGTATTGTGAAAATCAGGAATAGTAATATGTAAACAAGACGCGTCAAACTCTGACAAAAGATATTGAAATTCGCCAAACGCTCTACCAGCCTCTTCAATTACCGCCAAATCGTCCGTCGTGTTATAGCAAGCGCAATCAAAAAACTTGCATGCACGCCAAAAATTACCCTCTTCATCAATAACGTAAGGCTCACCCGTTTTACTTTTGATAAAATGAAGTATAATAAGGTCAGACTTTTTTTCGTCGTTATCAATATACTCGTTAATTTTCGTTATGTTTTGCATTATATGGTCTGGGCGTGAAAATACGTTTTTATTGATTTTTTGAAAAAGATATTGATGCTTTCCGTTATCGTCTTCGGTTAAAACTTTATAAGTCGTATTGATATTGCCAGTATTTATGACTTGATAACTCGAAAATTCTCCGCTAATTGAAAAATCGGCGCAAATTTGAATTATATCCATTTAATCACCTATATATCTTTACTTACGTATTTATAACGTATGATAATATTATACATAAAATAATAATAAAATGCAATACCTATCTAAATTTTTATAACGTATAATAAAATTTTGCATAAAAAAATTCCGACAATGCGTCGGAATTTTAATATTTTATAATTATTTGCTTAAAAGTTCAGCGATTGAAATACCACCGTCGCTACTTTCGGTCCAACCACGAATTTCTTCTTCGTCGTCCTTTTTAGCCTTCTTTTCTTTTTTAGGTTTATCTTCTTCAACCTTTTCTTCTTTAACAGGAGCGTCTAAGGTTGCTTTGATAGAAAGAGTTAATTTTTCCTTTTCAACGTCAATCGCTAAAATCTTAGCGTTTACTTCGTCACCAACTTTGAGTTTAGTTGCTGGGTTTTCAAGGAATTCATGGCAAATTTGAGAAACGTGAACAAGCCCGTCAACTCCCTTTTCAACTTCAACGAAAGCACCAAAAGATACGATTCTTACAACTTTACCAGTAACAACGTCACCAACCTGGTATTTATCACAAACGGTGTCCCAAGGTTTAGGTTGTAATTGTTTGTAACCGATAGAAACTTTCTTGTTTTCTTTGTCAACTTTTAATACTACGAAATCGTATTCTTTGTTAACTTCAAGAACGTCAGCAGGTGATTTAACACCAGTCCAACTAAGGTCGGAAACGTGAGCCAAACAGTCAAAACCGTTAACTACTACGAAAGCACCGAATTGTGCAAATCTTGCAACCGTACCGGTAACTACGTCGTTTTCAGCGATAGACGCAAAGAAAGCGTCTTCTTTTGCTTGTCTTTCAGCGTTTCTTTCAGCCTTTTCAGCCTCTAAGATAACTTTTTGAGAACCTACGATTTCTCTCTTTCTGTTAGTGTACTCTACTTTAAGTGCTTTAAGTCTTAAAGTTTTGCCAACGTATTTATCAAAATCTTTAATAAAGCCGATTTTAATTTCGCTTGCAGGAACGAAAACGTCAAACGTTTCGTACTTACCGATTAAACCACCTTTATTAGTTTTATCAATTTTAACGGATATAACTTTACCCTCGTTGAGTTCTTTAACTAACTCTTCTTCTTGTTTCAAAACAAGAATTTGTTTTTCAGACAATTCAAGACGGGGCTTAGTGCTCATAACAACTACTTCGAGTTCGTTAAGTGCTTCGTAATGCGCTTTATCGTATTCTTCACACATAAGTTGCGCTTTGGGAATTTCAATTTCAGTTTTCCCGTCTAAATGAACTTTCAAGCCGTCGTCATCAACTTGCGATATAAATACCGTAACTTTTTGACCTTTTTTATAAGGTTTTTTTTCATCAAGTAATGCAACTGCTTCATCCATTGGGTTAAAAGTTTTTTCCGACATTGTTAAGTAAACCTCCATAGATTCGCTAATCGGAGTTGACGCTCCGCTAACGATTCCAACGCTTTTATAGCGATTTAACGTTTTATAATCGAGCCCTTTGGGCGACGAAATTAAATAAGTGTTATGGCAGTTTTTACAGCAAACGTCATACAATTTTTTTGTATTACTACTGTTGTTTCCGCCTATAACTATCATAGCGTCACATTTTTTAGAAAGCATATCCGCCTCTTTTTGACGCTCTAATGTAGTATAGCAAATTGTTTTGAAAATCTCAACTGTTTTTGCGTAGGAATTATCGAAATTTTTCAAAAATTCGTCAAATTTTTTGGTTGACGCGGTAGTTTGAGCAACCACGCATATTTTTTCGCTTGAAAAATTATCTAAAACACTATTTTCACTCTCGCAAACAATCGCCGTATCTTCACACCAACCGTTAAGACC
>JAZLBK010000063.1:0-2302 GCA_045613665.1 Christensenellaceae bacterium
ATCTAATACTATCGCCAAAGTCATAACAAATACTGCCCGGCATAATGGTATCAAGGTCAATAACGGCAACGGGTTTGTTGGTAACAACGTCAAGCATAACGTTGTTAAGTTTAGTGTCGTTATGCGTAACTTTCGTAGGCATTTCGCTACTTGCAAGCAAATCAACGATTTTAGACGCATAATTTTTTCTTTCTATAACGAAATTGATTTCGTCTTGAACGAGTTTTGCCCTATCCATTTTATCAAGTTCAAGCGACTTAATAAAATTATTGAAGCGACAAACTGTATTATGGAAGTTAGGAATTACTTCAAAAAGTTTAGTTGCGTCAAATTCGGCAAGTAAATTAGCAAATTCGCCGAACGCAACTGCGCTTTGATAAAATTGGTCGGGATTTGTTACTTTTTGATGCGCAACGGCGTCAGTAATAAAAATATACATTCTAAAATAGCCACCGCTTTTTTCGTCATAATAATAAGACTTGCCGTCACGCGTGTAGATAAGCGACAAACTTTCTCTATCAGGGTTACCGCCCCTTTCGATAATTTTTGCTCTATTATACTCTGTTACAAGTTTAATATTATTCATTAAACCTTCTACGTTAGTAAAAAGTTTGTTGTTAATTTTTTGTAAAATATAGTTAGTTTCAACACCACCGTTTTCAATAACGGCAAGGTAAGTTTCGTTTATATGGCCTTCACCGTAACGTTCAACGCTAATAACGTTACCGTCAATTTTGAAATTTTTAATTACGTTAGTCATATTGCCTCCACAAAAATCATTTCTATATTTGATTATATCATAAATAACAAATATTACAAACTATTTTTTATAAAAAAAACACTATATTTCACTTAAAGTGAAATATAGTGTTTAACTTTAATATTATAAGTTATAATATTTTTCAAATTCAGCAGGGTGCGGAATTTTTGAAAGTTCCGAAAGTTCAGCGCGTTTTGTTTTAACAAAGTTTTTAATAAGTTCTTCTGGGAATACACCGCCGGCAGTAAGATAATCATGGTCTAATTCAAGCGCTGTAAGAGCCTCGTCAAGCGAAGTGGGTAAATGTTTAAGTTTAGCCTTTTCTTCATCAGGAAGATGATAAAGGTTAACGTCATACGGACCCCAACCGTTTGCATGCGGGTCAATTTTATTCTTGATACCGTCAATACCAGCCATTAAAATAGCGGCGTAGCAGAAATACGGGTTACAAGTAGCGTCAGGATTTCTAAGTTCAAAACGGCGTTTATCAGGGCTCTTAGCGTAAGCAGGTATTCTAATTACGGCGCTACGGTTAGAAGTTGCGTAACCTACGGTTACGGGCGCTTCAAAGCCGGGAACTAAACGCTTAAATGAATTAGTGCTTGGGTTGGTTAACGCACAAAGCGAATTTATATGTTTTAATAAACCGCCCATAAAGTAATGCGCTTCTTTTGAAAGCCTTGCATAACCGTTATCGTCAGAGAAAACGGGAACTCCGTCTTTAAGAAGTAACATATGAACGTGCATGCCACTACCAGCCTCGCCGTAAATAGGCTTGGGCATAAAGGTTGCACTCTTGCCGTATTTAAGCGCGGTGTTGTGAATAACGTATTTTATCCACATAGTAGCGTCCGCCATCGTTGACATTTTGCCAAGTTGTGGTTCTATTTCAAACTGACCGCTTGCCGCAACTTCTGGGTGATGGTAGTTAATTTCAATGCCCGCGTCTTTCATGTGCATACACATTTCACTTCTAATTTCATACGACGCGTCAAACGGTTTAGCAATATGGTAGGCTTTTTGTTTAGGAACGATACAACCCTTTCCTTGAACTGCACTATTCCAGTAAGACTGTTCAGCATCAATCGAAACGCCTATATTATTAGGTTGAACTTCCCAACCTACTTGGTCGAAAAGATAGAACTCAAACTCAGGAAGAATAAGCATAGTGTCGGCAATGCCTTGATCTTGCATATACTTTTCCGCAGCGAGAACTATGTTTCTTGGATATTGAGCAAGTGGGCGATTTGACGGCGTGTCAATTATCATAGCGTTACCCGTCATAGAAAGAGTTGGTATTTGACAAAATGGGTCAACAACCGCAGTATCGGGGTCAGGTATAAACACCATATCGCTCTTTTCAACTACTGCATAACCGTAGTTAGACGCGTCAAACCCTACGCCGTTTTTCATGGTTTCTTCTGAAAAGTTTTCCGCAGGGATAGTAACGTGGCGGTATTGACCGTTTACGTCAACCATCTTAAAGTCAACCATCTTAATACCAAGTTCGTTTATAAGTTTAATAACGTCTTTTGGACTTTT
>JAZLBK010000064.1:0-6417 GCA_045613665.1 Christensenellaceae bacterium
ATTCATATCTTTAACATCTATTTCAACATTTCCAACAGCCTGAACGGCGTCAGTATGAAAATAAACATTATGTTTTTTTGCAATTTCACCTATTTCTTTAATAGGCTGAATAGTTCCTATTTCGTTATTTGCCGTCATTAAACACACTAAGAAAGCGTCGCTTATACCTAAATTAACGTAATCAGTAGCGCGTACGACACCCTTGTCGTTAGGTCTAACGGATTTAAGGTTTGCGCCTAAACTTTCAAGGTCTTTCGCCGTTTGCAAAACCGACGGGTGTTCTATCGACGAAACTATAAGTTTGTTTTTTTCTCCACGCGAATAGAAAGCACCGCGCAAAGCCAGATTGTTACTTTCCGTTCCGCCCGAAGTAAAGTAAACTTCGTTAAACTCAGCGCCTATTAAATCGGCTACCGTTTGGCGCGCGTTATCAAGACCGCTAACCGCCTCTCGCCCAACCAAGTGAACGGAATTTGCGTTTCCGTAATACTTGGTTAGATATGGCATCATAGCGTCAAGCACTCTTTTATCAAGCGGAGTTGTGGACGCATTGTCCAAATAAATAAAATCTTTCATAATAATTACGGTCTTCTAATTAAATCAACCGGTTTTTCTCTTGCAATTTTTATAATAGGAAGTATAGACGCTAACACGCCGGATACTATACTTATAGCGAAAATTATGATTACTTGGCGTATACCGTATATTGCAAAGTTTACAAGTAAACTCATAAAGTCTTTAATATACGTGTTTACGAGAACGCAAGCAAAGTAAGAAAGCACGCAAGCAAACAGTCCGCTAATTACTGAAATTATTAAACTTTCAGTTAAGAACATCTTAAACACGTCGCTACTATTAGAACCAAGCGCCCTTAATACGCCGATTGAGTTGCGCTTTGAAACGATACTTGTAGAGATGTAGTTAAACAACATAAACATTGAAAATAGCGCAAGCACGAGTGATGCGTATAAGAACAAGTTAGTAAATTGAAGAATTTGCGTTTCGCCGTATTCAAGCGTTGATAAAACGTTGTTTCCGTAAAGTTTAAGAGTAACGCCTTGATTAGAAGTAATATAATTAGCAAGCGCAGTTGAGTTAGCAGTTTTGCTGATAGGCGCTATCGTTCTTTGATAGTGACCTTGATTGAGCGAAACACCTAAACCTGAAAGCGTATCTTCATTGCCAACCAAAGGATACAAAGTTTGACCGGAGTAGTTAGAAGTTACGTCAAAATACACGCCCACAACCTTTAACTCGGTTGAAAAAACTTCGTCGGTTGATATAATCTTTTTATCGAGCGTTAATTTGCGAGTATAATACTTGGCTTTTTGCTGTTGCGTCATAGTGTCGGGATTATAGTCTTCACCCGCTACCCTTGCTCTCAACTTGTTTGCAAGAGTTAAAACTTCTTTAATATTATTTTTTATCTTAACTTTATCGCTAACGTCAGTTTTATTTACGTTAGTAATAAGGTCGTTAAGCACGACATTGCCGTTGCCCTCGTACCCTTCAATATGATAAGAATAGTCCTTTTCTTGATTGAAAATATAGTCAAGGTTTAGATAGTTAACTAACACTTCGTTTTTACCTAAAACTAAACTACCGCCTTCTTCTTTTGACGGGTCGAATAAAAATACTTGATTGCTTTTATCTAAGTCACTTGATAAATATACGACTTCGTTAAGCGATTTTCTAATAGCGTTTTGATAACCCACTTTATCGTTTTTAATTTCGTAATTTGCAGGTGGAAGATAGTATACGCTAGGTCTTTTTAACAACTGCATTGACGCTCCAATCGCGCCTTCCGCTACGAATAAAAGTTGTTCAGCACCCGAGGCAAGATATGATTCAAGTTCATCAATAAGCGGTTGTTGTGGGTCGTTGTTACTTAAAACGTAACTGTCTTTAAGCGAATTATACTTAGACGGTATATCCCCCGTATCGTAAATGCCTACTATTTCAAACGCGGAAATTCCTATATCCATATTTACGTTAGATGCCATTATTTTTTTGCCTTCAAAGTCCGCATAACTTAAAATAGGTGCGCCGAATAAACTTGCCGTAGGATTTCCGTTAGCGTCCGTCGCGTTGTACATAATACAGTCTGCAAGGTATTTAGAAATTGCAACTTTATAAATACTATCGGGAACGACGTTGCCTTCTTTATCGCGTTCAAGTTCGGGGTATTTGCCCCATATAAGGTGATAATCGTATTCGGGGATTGCACCAAATTGATTTCTTTCAGTAGAAGAAAATTCTATTAAACCGCTAATTTTAGCAACGTAGTAACCTTTACCCTTACTTTTACCGTTGATAATAGTTCCTTTTTCCGTTTTGATGTCGTAAAGATATTTATCGGCGGGCTTATATACGTAACTTGAAAGGAAGGGTTGAATACCGTAAATCGGCTTAAAATTATATCCCGTTTGCGTTTTTAAGGAGGCTATAATTTGGTCGTTTAAGTTTATGTTGTAACTCTCGCCGTCTTCGGTCTTTTCTTCTGCGTTTACCGAAATGGTCTTGAAATTGCCGTTTCTCAAAAAGTCGTCGACAACCCTACTTCTCGAATAGGACGCAATAGTGTCAAACACGCCGAAAACTGCAAAGGCTATAGCCGATAAAAGTATAGTAAATATTAGCCTTAAAGGTTTTACCTTTAACGACTTAACGCCAAGCATAGCCGAACTTTTGAGTTTCATTTTACTCTTTATAAGTTTGACTTTCTCGTTGCTAACTTCTATTTTGCTTTCGTCAGTTGGAATTTTTTCTTTAACGGTAGGATTTTCCGTAACTACGATAGGCTTTCTTTCTTTAACGGCTTTTGCCAAAGCGGATTTCTCGTTTTCATTAAGTTCACTGCCCGACTTAACCGTCAATACGCTTGCGCTATCTAAAACGTTGTTTTCTATAACCCTTTCGTTAATAGTAACGTCTTCTACAACCTTGCCGTCAACAAGCCTTATAATTCTATCCGCGTATTTTTTAGCAAGTTCTAAATCGTGAGAAATAACGATTACAAGTTTCTCTTTTGAAAGGCGTTTAAGTTCTTCAACTACTTGAATACCCGTTGCGCTATCGAGTGCGCCGGTAGGCTCGTCCGCCATAATGATTTTTGGGTTTTTAATAAGTGCGCGCGCAATGGCAACACGTTGCTTTTGACCGCCGGAAAGTTGGCTTGGTTTTCTGTTTTGAAAGTTTTCTATACCAACGCTTGCAAGCACCCTTTCAAGTTGGGCTTTATCAGTCTTTTTACCTTGAAGTTCATCGGCAATACCTACGTTCTTTTCAATAGTGTAGTCTGGAAGAAGGTTGTATTCTTGGAATATAAAACCGATAAGAGTGTTTCTATAACTATCGTACTCGCTGGCGGTGAATTCCGAAAATTTCTTTCCGTAAACTAAAATTTCGCCTTGGTCAATCCCGTCTAACCCGCCTACTACGTTAAGAAGAGTGGTTTTACCGCTACCCGATTGACCGGTAACGAAAACCATACCCGTTTCAGGAAAAAGTAAATTTACCCCGTCGAGTGCGGCAACGTCACCCGCTTTGGTTTTATATATTTTTCTTACGTTAATTAGTTGTAACATACGCCCTCCACAGTTTTGGCATAACTATGTTATTATACAATATATACGCGGGCGCAAGTTATGACAATATCACTCGCAAAACTTGTAAAATATCAATTTGTTTTGGCAAATTTTTCAAATTCTTTTTCCTGCATAGTTTTTTTAACAACGCTTTTTAATATGGCGTTTTCCTTTTTGAGTTTTTCAGCGTCGCTTTTTAGTTTGAAGTTTTCTTGACAAACGCTTTTTACAATTTTATCAAGCATTTGGTTTATTTCTCTTTCAAGCCTTAAATATTCGCTTTGTTTTACTCGTTTTTTGAAGTTTACTTTTACCCCTAACTCGCCTTCTACTTTTTCGGTTACTTCTGTAAGAAGTGGGGAGTTAGTTTTTACGAGATTTCTAAACTTATTTTGGTATCTAAGCGCGAGTTTTTCGTTACCGCTTGAAAGTTCGTAAACGGTTTTTCTAACGCTTTTACCACTTGCAACACCCTTTATTATTTGATATAAAAGGTCTTTTTCTTCGGCGCGCGTAAACTCTTCGATAAATATAGGTTTAAGCCTATCTACAAGCCCTAATTTTTGATACAAACTATCACTTTTCGGCGTGTTTTTTACAACCTTATAATAGTGATTTCTAACGCTACCAGTAGAATAGCCGTACCCAACCGCTATATCTAAAAACACCTTGCTTAAACTTTCGCCTTTTTCTTTTGCCGATATTGCTTTTTTAATAAGTTCTTTGGTGACTGTTTGATTAAAATTTTTCATAGCATCTCCTTTTTTTAGGATTGTTGCCTTAAATTCAAATTATAATACATACCTTTCAAAATATGTAAATACACTATAATATGAAAGTCTACCTATATTCGGAAACACCAGCCCATCTTAAAATTAACGGCGAATATTATGGAAAGGTTAACGACAACACCTTTTTGATAGAAGAAAATTTTGAAAATCCACTCTTTGAGTTTTTGCCTATAAATCCACGATACTTGCCCGTGTACGGAAGTGAAAACTCAAAAGAACTAAGAAATTTTAGCGTTAAAGGCGGGCAATTAGTTTACCCCGTTTATCCGCTGAAAAACAACTATCCTTTCAAGATACTTGGGCAAAAGCAACAGTCGAGTTATAACGTTACCGCTAACGTTACTGCGGTTTTAGACGGAACTATTAAATTCTTTTTAGACGGTTCAATTAGCGACGTGAAAGCACTGCCTTTTATTCCTAAAAACTTTGAAATTTCGATAGTATCTAACCTTATAATTATTAGTTTTACTGCGGAAAAATCCGCCCTGTTTATATACTCGGTTCAAAACGGAACGCTAGTTTACTCCGACGTTGTAGACGAGTTTTATATTTCTAATAATTTAACCGTAAAAAAGGGCTATAAGACGGTTACCGACACTTTTGTCGAAGAGGAGTGGCAACTTAGCGACAGCCCCGCTCTACTTTCGCGCAGGGACTTTAAGGACAAAGATTTTATTGACGTTCACCCCCATTTACTACCTCTTGCCTTTTTTGAAAATTTACATATAGGCGCAAGCGTTCAAGATGCGGTAACTTTTAATTTAAGCCAAAAAATAATGGACTTACAAAATTTTTTAGGCAAGTATAACAAGGCGTTACCTATTGATAAAGAAAGCGTATATTTAATTAAACCAAATAGCGTAACGATAGCAAAGGTAGAGTTTGAAAATAGGCTTATATCTAACGTTTTAGAAGAAGATTGTTTTTAAGGCTAAAAACAGTTGATAAAATTATTATTAAAATGTATAATAAAACGGTATTTATTAGGAGTTTTACAAATGAAAACGTTTCAACCTAAAATTTTTACTTGTTTCAAAGGTTATACTAAAAAATCTTTTGTGGCAGACGTTGTTTCAGGCATAATAGTTGCTATTATCGCATTGCCACTTTCAATTGCGCTTGCAATAGCGTCTGGCGTTAGCCCTGAGCAAGGCTTATACACCGCCATTTTTGCAGGTTTCGTAATCGCGCTTTTCGGCGGTAGCAAAGTTAACATTTCAGGTCCAACCGCCGCTTTTGCTACCATAGTTGCGTCAATAGTAGCAACTAAGGGCTTAAACGGTTTAATAGTTGCCACCTTGCTTGCAGGCGTAATTTTATTAATTATGGGCGCGTTAAGGCTTGGCACTCTTATTAAATTTATACCAAAATCAATAACGGTAGGCTTTACCGCAGGTATTGCAATAACCATAGTAGTAGGTCAAATTAAAGACTTTTTGGGTTTAACTTTCCAAGCGGGCGTACCTAATATTGAAACGATTGATAAATTAGTCAACGTTTTTTCAAGTCTTTCTACTATTAACTGGCTTGCGCTTTTAGTGGGTGCATCGTCGGTAATAATTATGATTGTTTGGGCGAAATTTTTTAAGAAAATTCCAGCGTCGCTTATCGTCGTACTTCTCGGCTCGTTAGTGGTTTCGCTTAGCGGAATTTCAGTAATAACTATCGGTGACGCGTTTGAAATTTCTTCTTCACTTCCCAAATTTGCTTTCCCAGAATTTAGTGGCGAACTTATTTTATCCGTTTTGCCTGACGCGTTTACCATAGCCATACTTGCAGGTATTGAGTCGCTTTTATCTTGCGTGGTTAGTGACGGTATGATTGAAGATACCCACAACCCCAACACCGAACTTATCGCGCAAGGGCTTGGAAATATTTGTTCAGGGCTTTTCGGTGGAATTCCCGCAACGGGCGCAATCGCAAGAACTGCCGCCAACGTAAAAAACGGCGGTAGAACCCCCGTTTCAGGTATGGTGCACGCCGTAGTTTTATTTATCGTTTTATTAGTTTTAATGCCGTACGCGTCGCTTATACCTATG
>JAZLBK010000065.1:0-3145 GCA_045613665.1 Christensenellaceae bacterium
ATCGCGTCTCCCCTGCCATATTAAAATGCAAGGCACAGCCTTGCATTTATTTTTTTGCGATAAAAATACGATATTTACAAAAATAAAAGCAAGCCGAATGGCTTGCTTTTTAATTATTTTGCATATTCAACGCTACGAGATTCTCTTATAACGTTTACTTTAATTTGACCGGGATATTCCATAGATTCTTCAATCTTTTTAGCAATATCTTTTGCAAGGAACATTGCTTGGCTATCGTCAATTTGTTCGGGTTTAACTATAACCCTAACTTCTCTACCCGCTTGGATAGCGTAAGCCTTTTCAACACCCTTGAAATCAGTTGCAATTTCTTCAAGTTGTTCAAGTCTTTTAACGTAACTTGACTCAATTTCCTTTCTTGCGCCAGGTCTTACACCCGAAATAGCGTCCGCCGCTTGAACTAAAACCGCCTCGATACATCTTGGCTCAACGTCACCATGGTGAGATTCAATACAGTTAATAACAAACTTGTTTTCTTTATATTTTTTAGCAAGTTCAACGCCAAGCGCAATGTGTGTGCCTTCGTTTTCAAAGTCAACCGCTTTACCTATATCGTGCAATAAACCACCGCGTTTTGCAAGCGCTACGTCAGCACCGAGTTCCTGAGCCATAAGCCCCGCTAACCTTGAAACTTCAAGCGAGTGTTTTAGAACGTTTTGACCGTAACTCGTTCTAAATTTAAGTTTACCTAAAATTTTTATAAGTTCGGGGTGAACGTTATAAACGCCCGTTTCAAAAGTTGCGCCTTCGCCCGCCTCTTTAATAATATTATCAAGGTCTTTTTTAACCTTTTCAACCGTTTCTTCAATACGCGTGGGTTGAATTCTACCGTCAGCAATCAATTTTTCAAGTGCGCGACGGGCAACTTCACGGCGAACGGGGTCAAAGCCAGACGCTACTACAACTTCAGGTGTATCGTCAATAATAAGGCGAATTCCCGTTGCGTTTTCAAGCGCCGTAATGTTTCTACCTTCTCTACCTATTAAACGCGCTTTCATATCGTCGTTAGGAATTGATATAGAAGTAACCGTAAGTTCGTTACTTTGGTCAACCGCGCAACGTTGTATTGCAAGCGAAATGATTTCTTTGGCTTTTTTATCAGCCTCGTCTTTTGCTTGTTGTTCAGCGTTACGAACGTAGCCTGCAACTTCTCTACGAGCCTCGTCCTTAACGTCTTCCATTATGATAGTTTTAGCCTCTTCCTGAGTCATTTGCGCTACTTTTTCAAGTTCTTGAACAAAAACTTCGTGTTGTGTTTCAAGTTTTTGAATAAGCGCATCAGCCTCGGCGTGCTTTCTATCAAGAGTTTTAGAAAGATTTTCAACTTCTTCTGTACGCTTTAATAAGGTTGCGTCTTTCTTGTTAAGCAACTCGTCTTTTTGATTAAGACGTTGCTCAATTTTTTGAAGTTCTATTCTCTTTTCTCTCGTTTCTTTTTCAAATTCTGTTCTAAGCCTTAATTCCTGTTCCTTGACTTCAACTATCGCGTCTTTTTTAATCGCTCTACACTCGTTCTCGGCGTTTGCTTTCATTTCAGCAACAAGCCTTTCGGTTGAATCGAGTTTATTTTTACGAACAACGTTCGAAATTATATAAAATACGACTGCTCCGACCGCAAGCCCTACAACCCCACCTAATACACCAACTATTAAAGGGTTATTTATTGCAAGTAACAGGAAGGTTGCGTTTTGTAACATAACGTTACCCTCCTTTAATTTTCATTTATATAATAAGTTTGAAATAAATTGCTTTATTAACTATTTTATATACGCTTATATTTTAATATAATAATTAACCATTGTCAATATTATTTATAAAACTAATAATGTAAAAATCCCCGAAATTTCTAAATTTCGGGGATAATATTAAATTAATTAACTACTGGTTTACCTTTCGAGTCATACGACCACTCGCCTAAGCAGTAAACTCTATTAGAACCTGCCCAGTTGGCGTTTAAGCCGTAAGTTGTAAAGGAAAGTTGAGTATATTTACCGTTATTGTTAACTACTCTATGCGCGATAGAACCGTCGGGATTAAGAAGGTTACCGTCACTATCTCTTCCAAAAAGCGGTATGGTGCGCGCTTCAAGTTCTTCACGCGTGATTTGGAAATAGATATTAGTTGAATTTCTTTCAAATATTAACGATTGAGGCAACGGTGTGGTAGTGCCGTTTTGAGGCGCTTCGGTGCCTTCTGGAATAGATTCAAGTGACGCGGGTAAAATTACAGTTTCAAGTTGCCAACAACCAAGGAAACTCCTCGTTCTAATTTCTCTTACGGAATTTCCAAGAATAATTTCTTTAACCTTAGATAAGTTATGGAAAGTATAACCGTCAATCTTAGTTATGCCGTTACCGATTTTTACCCTCAATAATTCGATGCAGCCAATAAAGGTATAGTGTAACGTGCCCGTTACAGAGTCAGGAACGTCTATTTCCGTAATCGCCGAACCTGCAAAAGCAAAATCACCTACTCTTAATAACCCCTCGTGAAGTTTAACCGATTCAATCTTAATATCGCATTTCCCAGCACTTCTCGTACTAAACGCAGAGTCAGCAATTTCAATTACCGGTAACGCCTCTTCATCATCTTCACCTTGATAATATTCGGGGACTTCAACGTGGTAATAATTTGGATACATATCCTCATCATAGTCAACGACTGCATAGCCTTGAACACCATTTACCGTAGTTGGAGCAAAAACTAAGTTATGACAAGGGAAATAATATCCACACTTACATCTACCCGCTTTGTTTTGTGGGTTATAATGCAATTCGTAATCGGTAGGGTCACCCTTGCCGTTAGTTTGAACTCGCCAGTGGTGAGTATCGTTATAAACGTATTCGTCAGAATAAGTGGGGTCAGTCGTCACGTGGCAGGCAACGAGCGTAGTCATCAACCCGAAGGACAACGATATAACTAGTAAAAGACTTAATATTTTTTTCATAAAGCAACTCCGCTATATAAGTATTACCTTATACTTATAACATAACTTTAACGTTATGTCAATAATCGACAATGATATTATTCGACATTTTTATTCAAGTTCGTCAAGCGAACACAAATACCTTGGCGCAACGTTTTTCATAAAATATTTAACCTCTTCTCTCTCGCAAGAAGAAATATC
>JAZLBK010000066.1:0-6582 GCA_045613665.1 Christensenellaceae bacterium
CATAGTGAACGCCGTCAATACTTCGGCGAAACTGACGAAACCGTTAACAAGAGAACTTTAACTGCTCTTAAAAAAGGTCTTATCCCCATCGTTTGCGTTGGCGAAACCTTAGAAGAAAGAGAGTCGGGCATTACCGAAGAAGTGTTAAAGCGTCAAATTGAAATCGGTCTTGAAGGCGTTGAAGATTTAACTAAACTCGTAGTAGCGTACGAACCCGTTTGGGCTATCGGTACTGGTAAAACCGCAACTAGCGAACAAGCAAACGAAACTATCGGCTTTATTAGAAAAACTCTTGCTGAAAAGTTCTGCCCCGCATGTGCTAACGAAGTTAGAATTCAATACGGCGGTTCAATGAAACCATCTAACGCAAAAGAACTTATGGCTCAACCTGAAATTGACGGTGGCTTAATAGGTGGCGCGGCGCTTAAAGCGGTTGACTTTGCAGGCATTGTTAACTATTAAGTCGTTATAAACTTCGTTAAAGTGCGTTACTGCTACGGTCTTGCGACCATCACAACCAAAAAGGTTAGTGCTGTCCGCAAGCCCTTGCGAGCCTTCTTTAACTTGTTTCTAACGCCTTAAATAAGTCGTTATTTACAGCGCAATACTTCGTTTCTGTCGTTGCCGTGCGTCTGCAATGACCAAAAAGGTCTATTGCAATCACCCGTCAACGCCGAGCCTTGTCTTGCTTGTAACTAACGCCTTAATTTTTAAGTCGTATAACACATTTAATTTCGCTTAGCGAAAATATCACTATGCCAAAGGCGTAATATAACTAATTTAACCACTCGGCGAGTGGTTAAATTTATGAAAAAGAGGTAATTATAATGAAAACTAAACCCGTAGCACTTGTAATTATGGACGGTTACGGTCTATCCACCCCCGAATACGGCAACGCAATTGAAATTGCAAACGTAGGCGTAATTGACCGCCTTATGAAAACTTATCCTACCACTATGCTTGGTGCGAGTGGTATGTCAGTTGGTCTTCCAGACGGGCAAATGGGTAATAGCGAAGTAGGGCATCTCAATATGGGTGCAGGCCGTATCGTATATCAAGATTTAACGCGTATTACAAAAGAGATTAGCGACGGAGTTTTCTTTGAAAACGAAGAACTTTTATCAGCAATTAACAACGCTAAGAAAAACGGTAAAAAACTTCATTTTTACGGTTTGCTTTCAAGCGGTGGCGTTCACAGTCACACAACTCATTTATACGCTTTGCTTGAAATGTGTAAGAAAAACTCGTTTAGCGACGTTTTCGTTCATTGTTTCTTAGACGGTAGAGACGTAGCGCCTACGAGCGGTGCAGACTTTATTAAAGAACTTCAAGAAAAAATCAACGAAATAGGCGTGGGCGAAATTGCAAGCGTTTCAGGTAGATATTACGCAATGGACAGAGATAATCGTTGGGATAGAGTTGAAAAGGCTTACGACGCGCTTACGATAGGAAACGGCGTAGTGGTTAGCGACGCGGAAACGGCAGTTAGAGAAAGTTACGCTAACGGCGTTACGGACGAGTTCGTTCTTCCCACTAACGTTTATAAAAACGGCAAGCCCGTTGCAGTTATTGAAAAGGGCGACAGTATCGTATTTTTCAATTTCCGCCCCGACCGCGCGCGTGAAATTACCCGCGCTTTTACGGTGGAAAGTTTTGATGGATTTGAAAGAAAAACCGGTTATTTAGCACCCTATTACGTTGGTTTTACCACTTACGACGCTACTTTTGAAAACGTTAAAGTTGCCTTCAAGAAAATTAAACTTACAAACACCTTAGGTAAATTTTTATCCGAAAAGGGATATACTCAATTAAGGATAGCCGAAACGGAAAAATACGCGCACGTTACTTTCTTTTTTAACGGTGGTATTGAAGCACCTGAGAAAAACGAAGTTAGAGATTTAATTAACTCGCCAAAAGTTGCTACTTACGACTTACAGCCCGAAATGAGCGCGTACGAAGTTACCGAAAAAGTTTTAGAAGAATTAGATAGCGATAAGTTTGACGTTATTATTCTCAATTACGCTAACTGCGATATGGTAGGGCATACGGGCGTTGTTGACGCGGCTGTCAAAGCAGTTAAAACGGTAGAAGAGTGCGTTGAAAAGGTCGTTGATAAAGTTCTTTCAAAGGGCGGTAGTTTACTTATTACGGCAGACCACGGCAACGCCGACAAAATGTTTGAAGACAAAAAGGGAGATAAGCCTTTTACTGCTCACACGACTAATCCCGTTCCGTTTATTTTAGTTTCTAACGAATATAAAAACGCAAAACTTAAAGACGGTGGCGTTCTTGCTGATATTGCGCCCACCCTTCTTGAAATTTTAGGCGAAGAAAAGCCGGCGGAAATGTCGGGTAGTTCTTTAATAGCAAAATAATAAAAATTAACGTTAAAATTGTTGTAAAATATTAAACGTTGTGCTATAATTTACAAGTAAACTCAAAAAAGTTAAAATTTAGTAGGTGAAATATGTTAAATTTATTAGCAATCAATACCGAATTATACTTAGTTTTAAGTACGATTTGTCTTGTGCTTTCCATTATTTCGGCAATTTTCGTAATTATCGTAGTAATTATGCAACCGGGTAACAGCAACGGTATAGGCGCTGTTAGTGGTTCTCAGGAAACTTTCTACGGCAAAAACAAAAACAAAACCTTAGAAAGTAAAATGAGAAAACTTACCGTTATTTCGGTTATCGTTTTAGCGGTTTGTATGATTGTGTTCTACGTTTTATCGATTATCCCCGGTATTTAATAAAAGCAAAAAACGGCTGTACTTAACGTCAGCCGTTTATTTTTTAACTCGTTGTTTAGCGTTATGATAATAAAAGATTTTTTACTTGAAAAATTTAATAGTGGAGAGTTTGAGGGCATAGGTGCTAAAAAGATTTGCTCTATATTAAACGCAAAATCTCGCGCGGAAAAAAATTCCGTGTTAGACGCGCTTTTTAGCCTTGAAAACGATTGCCGTATCGTTTACGATAACGGTAGGTTTTTGCTGTTTGAAAATAGCGGTCTTCAAAAGGGAATAGTAAAAGGTAACGAAAGGGGTTTTGCTTTCGTAATAACTGAAAACGGCGACTATTTTATTCCGCCTAAAAATCTCAATAACGCGCTTGACGGCGACACGGTAGTAATTAAAAAATCGATATCGTCAAGGGGGTCGACTGACGAAGCTGAAATCGTTAAAATAATAAAGCGTGGTCGCACTCAAATCGTTGGCACGTTTGACGGAGAAGGCGGATTTGGTTTCGTTATACCGGACGATAAAAATTATTTTTTGGACGTATATATCCCAGTTAAAAAAACGCTTGGCGCAAAAAAAGGGGATAAGGTCGTTGCACTTATTACTTCTTATCCCGAAAAACGCCGTAATCCCGAAGGCAAAATAATAGAAATTCTCGGCAAAAAATTCGACCTTAAAGCCGAAGAGTTATCAATAATTAAATCTTACGGTTTAGACTTGGATTTTCCTGATAAAGTTAAATTAGAACTAAATAAAATCCCCGATAGTGTCAGCGAAAAAGAACTTTTAGATAGAAAAGATTTTACAAACGATTTTATCGTTACGATAGACGGGGAAGACTCCCGCGATTTTGACGACGCGGTTTGCGTTAAAAAACTTAAAAACGGCTATGAACTCGGCGTTCATATAGCCGACGTTTCTCATTACGTAGACTTTAATTCTCGAATAGGCATTGAGGCGTATAATCGTTCAACCAGCGTGTATTTTCCTGAAAGGGTAATACCTATGCTCCCCAAAAAACTTTCAAACGGCATTTGTTCGCTTAACGAAGGGGTTGTAAGGCTTACGCTTTCGCTCGTTATGAAAATTAGAAACGACGGTGCAGTCGAAAGTTTTGAATTGTTTAACGGCTGTATAAAATCTAAAAAGCGTTTAACGTATACGGAAGTTCAAAAGGTGATTGACGGTGAAGAAACTACGCTTGATAAAACTACCGTAAACGCAATTAACCTTATGCGTGAACTTCAACTTATATTGACAAAAAGGCGTAACGACCGTGGAAACATCGACCTTTCGGTTAAAGAAAGTCACATCTGGGTTGATGAAAATAAAAATATAATAGTAGAGCCACGAAAAAGCGCGGAGGCATATAAAGTTATTGAAGAGTTTATGATACTTGCAAACGAAACGGTTGCAGAGTACGTTTACTATATGAACTTACCCTTTATTTATCGTATACACGAAAAGCCCGCGCCTGAAAAAGTGGAGGGGTTTATTGCCTTTTTGAAAGTTCTTGGTATTTCGGTTAAGTGGAACGCTGAAACTTGCCACCCCAAAGACTATCAAAAACTACTTGACGGCATGCGCGATAAACCCATATTTAACGTAGTTAATAAAATTATGCTACGCTCTATGCAAAAAGCCAAATACAGCCCCGAAAACGCTGGGCATTTTGGTCTTTCAAGTAAATGTTATTGTCATTTTACTTCACCTATAAGGCGATTTCCCGACCTTGTAGTGCATAAAATAGTAAAGGCGATATTAAGTGGGGAAGACGTTACTTCTAAGTATTCAACGTTAGTGGTTGATGGAAGCGCTATATCTTCTCAAAACGAGCGCCGTGCCGACGAAGTAGAAAGAATGATGGACGATTTTTATAAATGCCGTTATATGAAAAAGTTTATAGGCTACGAGTTTGACGGCGTTATTAACGGCGTTACTAATTTCGGCGTGTTCGTAGAACTTGAAAACACCGTTGAGGGCTTAGTTAGAATAGAACACTTACCGCGCGGTAACTATCAACTTGACGAAAAGACCTTTTCTCTTCGTTCGGGCAAGCGTTCATATACGCTTGGCGATAGGGTAAAAGTTCTCGTTTTAGGAGTAGATACGCGCGCAAGAAAAATTGATATGAAAATAACTGTTGATAAAAACGACAAGGTTTGGTAAAATATAGTTATGAAACTAATTACTGAAAATAGGCAAGCCCGCCACGAATATTTTATTGAAGAAACCTACCAAACTGGTATAGTATTAGAAGGTTCGGAAGTAAAGTCTATAAGGGCGGGCAACGTTAACTTAAAAGATAGTTTTTGTTTGATTAGTAACGGCGAAGTATTTATTAAAAATATGCACGTTGCCGTTTACGATAAGTCGGGCGCATATAACACGCGCGATAGTAAAAGGGATAGAAAACTTCTTCTTAAAAAGGTGGAGATAAATAGGCTTGTTGGCAAGGTTGCCGAAAAAGGCTATTCGCTAATTCCACTTGAAGTTTACTTTGAAGGTAGTTTGTGTAAAATTAAAATAGGGCTTTGTAAAGGTAAGCACGTTTTCGATAAAAAGGTAAGCCTTAAAGAAAGAGATATTAAAAGGAGTATGGAAAGGGAAATTAAAAATTACTAATATGGGGATGCACCGGATTTGATTGTTCGGGGAAGCAATCGTAAGCGTACCGAAGTTCCATCTTCGTAAAAAGGGAAAACTTAAAATTAAATGCAAACAATAATCGTTTAGCATACGCTGCCTAAGGGTGGCTGTCCAATACGGTTTACCGCCAAGCCGTAAAGGGCATCAATTTCGGCGGGACGTTGTTTTAGGTTTTGGTTGTGGCTTAAAATAACTATTTAGCAACCTTAGATAGTAACGGTTTTTTCGCTTTCCGTTATTGTCAAGATTAAAAACGAAATACGTACGTAGAAAGCGTTGTAGATACGCGCAAGACGTGAGTTCGACTCTCACCATCTCCACCACGTCAGGGCAAGGCTATTTCGTCCACCGTTGCTACTGCAACGGCTTGACCTATGAGCCTGCCCTTCCTTTTTCCCAAAAATCTTTTGCCAAGCAAAATATTTTTGGGAATTTTAATAACGGCTATATAGCCGTTATTTTTTTATGCTTTTTTATTTTACATTTTTAGTAAATATGTTATAATAAAAATATGAGCAATAAAGCATACTTTTTTGACGTTGACGGCACGCTCGTTGATTCTATGACGCGCGCTTGGAACGAAGTAATTATTAAATATTTAATTGATAGAAAGGTATCGTACCCCGAAAATTTGATTGCCCAAACGGTAACTAAGGGGTTTATGGGCATAGCCAACTATTACGTTGACGTTTTGGGAATTAAAGAAAAACCGCAAGATATATACGACTTTTTTATGAAAAATTTAGAGCGATTGTACGTTCAAGAATTTGAACTTAAAAAAGGTGCTGTCAGTCTTATTAAAGACCTAAAATCTAAAGGGTATAGCGTAAATGTTATAAGCGGTAGTCCGCATAGGTTCGTCAACCCTTGTTTGAAGAGAAACGGCGTTTTCGATTTGTTTGATAACGTTTGGTCGGTGGAAGATTTTTTACTTGCGAAAGACGATGTAAATTTATTCCTAAAACTTGCAAAAAGTGTGGGTGCAGAGCCAAGTAACTGCACGATAATCGACGATAGTATTAACGCCATAAAAACGGCGAAATTAGCAGGTTTTAACACGGTTGGAATGTATGAAGTTACCGTTGAAAATTTCTTCGAAGAAATGAAGAATTTTGCCGATTACACGATATTAGATTTTACTGAGGTTAAAAGGTGATAAAATGAGTAAAAAAGGTAAAATTATTGCCGTA
>JAZLBK010000067.1:0-3834 GCA_045613665.1 Christensenellaceae bacterium
TGTGATATAATTATATTATGTCAAAAATAGAAACAAAATTAAACGAACTTTACTCCTACGTTAAAAACTTTCAAGACGCAAACGGGTTTTCTCCGTCGGTACGCGATATTTGTAAAGATTTGCAAATTAAATCAACTGCAACTGCGCATTATTATCTTGAAAAACTTTGTGAAAAGGGCTTAATTAGTAAAAAAGGCGATAAAAAACGCGCAATTTCAGTAAACGGTAAAAAGAACTCTTTTGAAGTCCCACTCGTTGGTACGGTTACTGCCGGTACGCCTATTTTAGCGGTTGAAAACCTTGAAGATTATTATCCCCTACCGCTTGAATTTAATACCGGCGAAACGCTTTTTATGTTAAAGGTAAAAGGCAATTCTATGATTAACGCCGGGATTTTAGACGGCGATAAAATAGTAGTTAAAAAACAAGAAACTGCCGATAATGGCGATATTGTTGTCGCCATGCTTGAAGATAGCGCAACAGTAAAACGCTTTTACAAAAAGGATAATTTCTACGTTTTACACCCTGAAAATGACGAAATGGAAGATATCGTTTCAAGCGAAGTTTCCATTTTAGGCGTAGTTGTTGGTTTAACAAGAAAATTTTAATATAAAAATTAAAACACACCGCAAAAACTGCGGTGTGTTTTTTATTATTTTTTAACGTTTTTTACAATGAGTTTATAAATTTCCATAACGATAACGATACAGAAAGCAGAGCAAAGAGCGATTGCTAATTGTTGTAATGAAAGCATTTTCGACTTAAACACCATGTTTAATCCTGGAGTATAAACTACTGCAAGTTGCATAATAGCACCAGTGATAAACGCAAGGTTTAAGAAACGATTGTTAAACGCTTGTTTTGTAAATACACTCTTTTCACTTTTTACGTTATACGAGTGGAAAAGTTGAGTGAACGCCAAGGTTACAAACGCCATGGTAGAGCCTACTTCGTGGCCGTATAATGCAAAGCCAACTACGTACGAAGTTAAGGTTAATAAGCCTACTACAACGCCTTCAAGCGCTATGTGTAAACCAAGTTTATCAGCAAAGAAGTTTTCGTTCTTTGGACGTGGTTTTTCAAACATAACCGAGTCTTCGGGTTTTTCCATACCTAAACCAAACGCCGGAAGGGAGTCGGTAACCAAGTTTATCCAAAGAAGATGAATACTTGCAAGCGGAACGTGAAGTGGCAACCAACCAAACGCAGCAATTAGTTCAGCAAGTAAAATTACTAAAACTTCACCGATATTACTTGATAAAAGATATTTAACGCATTTTTTAATGTTGGCGTAAATTCCTCTACCTTGTTTTACCGCTTTAATTATGGTTGTAAAATTATCGTCGGTAAGTATCATATCCGCCGCCTCTTTCGAAACGTCAGTTCCCGTGATACCCATAGCGCAACCGATATCCGCCTTTTTAAGCGCTGGCGAATCGTTAACGCCGTCACCCGTCATTGCAACTACTTTACCTTTTGACTGCCAAGCCTCAACTATACGAACTTTATCCTTTGGTGCAACGCGTGCGTAAACTGAAAACTGTTCGATTTTTTCTTTAAGTTCTTCGTCGCTCATACCGTCAAGTTCGTCACTTGAAACGGCGCGTTGACCTTCGTTTATTATTCCAAGTTCATTTGCAATTGCCGTTGCGGTAATGATGTTATCACCGGTAATCATAATAGTTCTAACGCCAGCGTGTTTAGCAACCTTAATAGCCTCTAAAACTTCCGGTCTTGGTGGGTCAATCATACCAACTAAACCTAAAAAGTCAACGTTTTGTTCAAGTTCAGCGTCGATTTCAGGCATTTTATCAAACACTTTAATACCAAGCGCTAAAACTCTTAAAGCGCGTTTAGACATATTTTCAATAGCCTCGTTAACACCCGAAACGTTGGAATTTTTTGAAAGTCTTTTAAGTAATACGTCGGGCGCACCTTTTGTAATACTTATAAATTTGCCGTTTTCTTTAATTACAACGGTCATAAGTTTTCTGTCGGAATCGAAAGGAATTTCGCCTACTCTTTCCGCCCAAGAAATATCCGAGCCACATTTGTTGTTGAGTTCAACAAGCGCCGTTTCAGTCGGGTCGCCTATTCTCTTTTCAACGCCGTTAACTATCTCGATTTTAGCGTCGCAACAAATTGAAAAATAGTTGATAAGTTTATGGTTTTCACAAGTTAAATCGGATAAAAATTTAAGTTCGCCTTTATCAAAAACTTCAAGAACGGTCATTTTGTTTTGAGTAAGTGTTCCCGTTTTATCCGAACATACTATACCCGTACAGCCAAGCGTTTCAACCGCAGGAAGTTTTTTAACGATAGCGTTTTCAGTAACCATTTTTCTAACGCCTATTGCTAATACTATCGTAACTACCGTTGCTAAACCTTCCGGAATAGCGGCAACTGCAAGAGATACTGCAAGTTTGAAACTATCAAGTATAGTTTCATTAAGCGCAAAATAGTCAAGCGCAAATACGCCCGCGCAAATTAAAATAGATATAACACCTATAACTTTACCAACTTGCGTAAGTTTGTTTTGAAGTGGCGTAGGTTCTGCTTTTTGTGCGCCAAGCATACCTGCAATTTTGCCGATTTCAGTTTTCATACCCGTATCGGTAACTATTGCTTTACCCCTACCGTTAGTAACGAAAGTTGACGAAAATACCATATTTTTTCTATCGCCAAGTGCAGTAACTTCACCGTCGATAATTTCAGACGTTTTAGTTACAGGCACGGACTCACCCGTCAAGGCAGACTCGTCAATTTGAAGATTAACAGCGTCGATAAGGCGCGCGTCAGCAGGAATAAAGTCTCCCGCTTCAATTATGATAATATCGCCAACAACTAAGTCTTCCGACGGAATTTTATCGGTTACGCCGTTTCTTATAACTTTACACTCGGGCGACGACATCTTTTTTAACGCTTCAAGTGATTTTTCGGCTTTACTTTCTTGCACAACGCCAAGTATTGCGTTAAGCATAACTACGACGAAAATTACAAAACTGTCAACCCACTCGTGTGGTGCTACAATTAAAGAAATTACTGCCGCAACAAGTAATATAATGATAAGAACGTCAGCAAACTCTTTAAGGAACTTAACAAGTAAAGTTTCTTTTTTGTGTTCTTCAAGCGCGTTTTTGCCATATTTTTCACGGCGTACGTTAACTTCTTCGGTTGATAAACCTTGTAAAGCGTTGCTATCTAATTGATTAACAACTTCATCTTTGCTTTTACGATACATTGTATCCTCCTAAATGTTCGGCTTTTAGCCGTTTATTAAACTTAATATTTCTTTTACTGCAATATTAGGGTTACTACTAACTTGCTTCAACCCTTCAAGTCGCTTAAAAAAGGTAATTTGGCGTTTTGCGTAGTGACGTGAATTTATTTTAATTAAATTACTTAAATTATCGTAATTATTAGACAAAATCGCGCCCATAGTTTCTTTATAGCCTATGCCTTGCATACATTGATGCGACAAATCAATCCCCATTTCAATAAGTGATTTAACTTCGTTTATAAGCCCGCTATCTAACATAATATCTACGCGCTTATCTATTCTTGAATATAATTCTTCCCTAAGAAACGTTGGCGTAAAGGCTAAATAATCGTATCTTGGAATTAGTTTGTCGTTTTGCTCGGATTTCTTTTTCCCGGTTGAATAGAAAATTTCAAGCGCTCTTACTACCCTTACTAAATCGTTTTTATGAATTTTATAAGTTGCGTTTTCGTCAACTTCTTTCAAAACGTTATAAACAGCGTCAACCCCTTCTTCTTCCGCCATTTTCATAAATTTACTTCTTATTTCAAGGTTTTCTTGCGTTTCGCCGTAAC
>JAZLBK010000068.1:0-1589 GCA_045613665.1 Christensenellaceae bacterium
ATATGGGTAAGCCCCACAATATCTTCAACGAGAAGATTAGACTTAACAAAAAAGAAAAGAAAGCAGTTGAGGCTCTTCCTGAAAACGAGAGAGAAGACGCTATTAACGCTTACATTGAAAAGGCTAAAAAGGATATTAAAAAATATACCTTAAAGCCGGTTGCTGATAGACTTAACGAAATTTTAAACGGTAAAGTTACCTTCGCTACCGATACGATAGGTGAAGACGCTACCGCTAAGGTAAACGCTCTTAAAGAAGGCGAGGTTTTACTTTTAGAAAACACTCGTTTCGACGCTGGCGAAGAAGGTAAAGATTTAGAGTTCTGCAAAAAACTCGCATCTTTCTGTGACGTTTTCGTTAACGACGCGTTCGGTACGGCTCACCGTTCACACGCATCTACCGCGGCAATCGTTGAATACGGCTTAGTAAAAACTGCCGTTTGCGGTTTCCTTATTGAAAAAGAACTTTCAGTTATGGCTGACTCGCTTGAAAACCCTCAAAGACCTTTTATCGGTATTTTAGGTGGTGCAAAGGTTGCGGACAAACTTAACGTTATTTCTAACCTTCTTGAAAAGTGCGATTCGCTTATTATCGGCGGTGGTATGGCGTACACATTCTTAAAAGCAAAAGGTTGTGAAGTAGGAACTTCGCTTGTTGACGCTGAAAAAATCGACTACTGCGTTCAAATGATGGAAAAGGCTGAAAAACTTGGCAAAAAACTTTATCTTCCTATCGATACTACCATTGCTAAAAATTTCCCTGACCCTATTGATGCGGAAATTGAAGTTTCGGTTGTTGATTACGATAAAATTCCTGCTGATATGATGGGTCTTGATATCGGCCCTAAAACGGTTGAAGTATTCTCAAACGTAATTAAAAGTGGTAAAACGGTTATTTGGAACGGTCCTATGGGCGTGTTTGAAAACCCCACTCTTGCAAAGGGAACTATGGCGGTAGCAAAGGCTATGGCTGAAGCTGAGGGCGCAACTACCATTATCGGTGGTGGCGATAGCGCGGCTGCGGTTGCTCAACTTGGATTTGCGGACAAGATGTCTCACATTTCAACGGGTGGCGGTGCATCACTTGAACTTTTCGAAGGTAAAAAATTACCTGGTATCGAGTGTCTTAACGAAAGATAATTATTTGGAGATAAATTTTATGAGAAAAGCAATTATTGCAGGCAACTGAAAAATGAATTTAACCCCTTCACAAGGCGTAGCGCTTGTAAACGAACTCAAACCGCTTGTTAAAGATGCGAAATGCGACGTTGTAGTTTGTGTTCCCGCAACTGATATCTACGCGGTAGGCGAGGCACTTAAAGGTTCTAATATTAAACTTGGTGCTGAAAACGTACACTTTGCAGAAAGCGGTGCTTACACGGGTGAAATTTCAGCGGATATGCTTTTAGAACTTAACGTTGAATACGTTATTATCGGTCATAGTGAACGCCGTCAATATTTCGGCGAAACTGATGAAACGGTTAATAAGAGAACTCTAACTGCTCTCAAAAAAGGTCTTATTCCTATCGTTTGCGTTGGCGAAACGTTAGAAGAGAGAGAGTCTGGTATTACCGAAAGCGTTCTTAAACG
>JAZLBK010000069.1:0-10156 GCA_045613665.1 Christensenellaceae bacterium
CTTGTAACTAACGCCTTAAATAAGTCGTTATTTCGGGCATTATACTGCGTTACTGCTTTGTTTACGAACTTCTATAACTTTTATATAAAAGATACAACCACAACTTTCGCGTAGAGAAAACGTCACTGCACCAAAGGTGCAATATTACAATTTCGCAGAAATTATATCACTGCGATAGCAATATAACTATATAAAAAAGTGAAGGTTTTCGGCTAACACTTCACTATAAAAAAACCGAGGTACAATATGATAAACTTAACAAACGGCAAAAGTCTTGCAAAAGCAGGCATTATAGGTGCTATATACGTTGCCTTAACGCTTGCGCTTTACCCCATTTCTTTCGGGGGCTTTCAAATAAGGGTGGCTGAAAGTTTAACTTTACTTCCGTTACTTTACACAGAAAGCATAATAGGGCTTACTGTGGGTTGTTTTATATCCAACTTTTTCGGCAACGGCGTGTTAGACGTGGTTTTAGGAACGCTTGCCACCTTAATTTCGGCAATTTTAACTCACGTTGTTGCAAAAAAATTCAAAAAAGACTTTGTTAAAATTTTAATAGGTGGCGTTTTCCCTATCGTTATTAACGCTCTTATAATACCGCTTACTATCCTTTCTATAACCGCGCAACCCCAAACGTATTTTATCCTTGCGCTACAAATTTTTGTTGGGCAGTTTTTGTCGGTATACGTAGTTGGAACTCCACTTTACTATATATGTAACAAAATAAAAAAAAGGTCTTAAAAGACCTTAATTTTTGAGTTTTGAAAAGGGTTTGTACATAAAGGTAAAAAATATTACCCAAAGCCCTGCTAAACCTACAAGAACATAAATAATTCTTGGAATTATGCCTGCGCCAAGTAAAAAGGTAACGGGGTTAAAGGCAAAAAGCCCTACCGAAAGCCAAACGAGTGCGCCAACGATAACTAAAATAAATGAAATAATACTTGTAATTTTCATAATTACCTCCGTTATTATAATGCGAAAGTAATTAAAAATTATTCATAAATCAACGTTTTCTATTAAAAGATAGTCAAAGGGCACTTTATCGATAAAGTCGTCCTTAAAAAACTTAACCGAATTAAAATTTTCGTAGCTTTCGCGGTGGTAGGAAATTACTATCGGGGTGGGGATATCAAGTTTTCTTGAAATTTCGCTTAAATGAAGATAAAAGTCAACTCCGTCGTATTCTTTTACGTTACAATAATTATACGACTTTATCGTCTTTTGATTTTTTATAAGCCTTGCAAATATTTTAACCATAATAATATTTTACCATCAGTTTGAAAATTTAACAACTAAAAAGGTGTAAAATGGATAAACAAATATCGGATAGAGTTATTGAAAGATTGCCAAAATACTACCGCTATCTTCAAGAACTTAGCAAAAACCAAATACAAAGGGTGTCGTCAAAAACTATTTCAAAAGCCCTTAACATTACTGCATCACAAGTAAGGCAAGACCTTTCGCAATTCGGCGGTTTCGGTCAAACGGGCGTTGGCTACAACGTAGAATATCTTAGAGGTATAATGAAAGATATTTTGGGTATAAACAACGTTCACACCGCAATAGTAATAGGCGGTGGTAGAATAGGTCAAGCGCTTATTAGTTACAGGGGGTTTAAGGACGAAAACGTTTTTGTAAAAGCGGTGTTCGACGTAACTACCGAACACTTAAAAACCGCGCAAGACGTTGAAGTTTATAACGTAACCGACCTTGAAAGTTACCTTTCTAAAAACCATATCGACATAGCCATCATATCCGTTCAAAAAGAGCACGCCGAATCGGTTGCCAAACAAGCCGTTAAATTAGGCGTAAAATCAATTTGGAACTTTGCCCCCATCGACCTAAGTTTAGACGGTGCAGTTTGCGAAAATATAAATATGAGCGAAAGTTTGATGCGTCTTATTTATAAATCTAAGGTTTAAGGCGTTATTTACGGCGCATAACTTTGTTTCTACTCAAAAGGCAGACTTGGATGACCAAAAGGTCTATCCAATCCTGCCTTTTTTCGTGAGCCTAGTTATGCTTGTAACTAACGCCTTAATACAAGTTTATATAAATTTAACAAAAATAAAAGCACGGCTAAGCCGTGCTTTTTATGGGTGTTTATTATAATTTAATAACTTCTTGTCCGCCCATAAAAGGTCTTAATACTTCGGGTACGGTAATCGAACCGTCGGCATTTTGATACTGTTCAATAAGCGCTGGGAAAACTCTTGAAGTAGCAAGACCAGAACCGTTAAGAGTGTGAAGGTAAGCGGGTTTTCCCGTTTCTTTATCTCTATATCTGGTGTTGTTTCTTCTTGCTTGATAATCTCTTGCGTTAGAAACGGAAGAAACTTCCTTAAATATTCCCATAGAAGGTATCCAAACTTCAACGTCGTACGTTCTTGCCATTGATGCCGAACAGTCGCCAGCGGCAAGTTTTGAAAGCCTAAAATGAAGGCCCAACTTGTCCATAAGCGAGCAAGCCTTGTTAACGAGTTCGTCAAACGCTTTATCGCTTTGTTCGGGGGTGGTGTATTGAACCATTTCAACTTTATTAAATTGATGCCCTCTTATCATACCGCGTTCTTCACTTCTTGCAGAGCCGGCCTCTTTTCTATAACAAGGCGTGTAAGCAAACAACTTAAACGGAAGTTTTGCTTGGTCTACTATTTCGCCAGCGTAAAGGTTAACGAGTGCCGTTTCAGCGGTGGGGAGCATAAATCTATTTTTCTTCCTATCTTCGTCAACGTCAAGCCAGTAAACTTCGTCTGCAAACTTAGGGAATTGACCAGCACCAAAACCACAGTTATATGAAAGTTGGTGTGGGGGAAGAATAAATTCGTAACCGTCGTTTAAGTGCTCGCTGATAAAGAAGTTAAGAAGCGCCCATTCAAGCCTTGCACCGTCGCCACGATAAGCCCAAAAACCGTTACCTGCAAGTTTAACGCCACGCTCGTAGTCGATAAGCCCGTTTTTAACGCAAAGGTCAACGTGATTTTGAACGGGGAAATCAAACTCAGGGAGTTTACCGTAAACTTTAACTACTTCGTTCGCCTCTTTTTCGCCTGATTTAAGGTCTTCGTCAGGCATATTAGGAAGACAAGCCACAAAGTTAAAAATCTTATCGGTAAGTTCGTTAATTTTAGCGTCCCCTTCGGTAATTTTGTCGCCTATTTCACGCATTTCCTTAAATATATTTTCAACGGGGAGACCTTGTTTTTTAAGTTTAGGAATTTCCGCTGAAACTTTATTTCTTTGTGCTTTAAGTTGTTCTATTTCGTGAAGAAGGGCTCTCTTGTCCGCGTCCCACGAGATAAGTTCTTGAAAATCCACTTCATAGCCTTTTTTCGAAAGTGCGTTTTTAACGTAATCTGGTTTTTCAATAATAAGTTTAATATCTATCATAAAATTCTCCTTTATCGAAAGGGTTTTATTAAGTATATATCATAAAAAAACATTTTGCAAGCGTTTGCTTTACTGCAATATATAAAAATGCGTTATTTTTATTGCCTTTTAGTAACTATTGTGTTAAAATAATCATACAACTAATTAAACCGTTGTAAAAAAGAGTAACTTTTAAGCCGTCTTAAAGAGAGTGGGGTTAGGTGAAAGCCCACGTCGGCAAAAAGCGAAAGTGCGTTTTACTGTTAAGGGAGAGTAATTATCTACGGCAAGCCACCGTTATAGGCTAAACGAGTGCGCCAACAAGCGCAAATTAGGGTGGAACCACGAGTTAAATCGTCCCTTAGTCCAACACGGGCTAAGGGTTTTTATTTTAGGTGGAAATTATGAATAAAAATTTGAAATTAGATATTGACGCCGCTATGAAAAACGACCCCGCCGCAAGAACGAGATTAGAAGTAAGGCTTACCTATTCGGGCATTAAAGCACTAATAGCGTATAGGCGTGCTAACTGGTTTTACAAAAAGGGGCTGAAACTTTTAGCAAGAATAATTTCACAAAACGCAAAGCGTAAAACGGGTATAGAAATTCACCCCGCGGCAACCATAGCGCCCGGCGTATTTATCGACCATGGCGCAGGCGTGGTTATAGGCGAAACTGCGGTTGTTGAAACGGGCGTTGTAATATATCAAGGCGTAACGCTTGGTGGTACGGGTAAAGATAGGGGTAAAAAACGTCACCCTACCATAAAACAAGGTTGTGTTATAAGCGCGGGTGCAAAAGTTCTTGGCGGAATTACCGTTAACGAATACTGTACGATAGGAGCAAGTAGCGTGGTGCTACAAGACGTTCCTGCATACTCAACGGTAGTTGGTATTCCAGGTAGAGTAATAAAGCAAAACGGCAAGAAAATCCCCAACCTTGAACAAGACAAGCGCGACCCTGTTTTAGACGAGATTAACGCGCTTAAAAAGAAAGTAGAAGAATTAGAATTAAAGGTGAAACAATGAAACTATACAATACTTTAACAAGAAAAAAAGAAGAATTCCAAACTCTTGACGGAAGCGATACCGTAAGAATGTATTCTTGCGGACCTACCGTATATAACTACGCGCATATAGGCAATTTACGCACTTACGTTTTTATGGACCTACTCCGCCGTGTTCTCAAATACCAAGGCTTTAACGTTAAAGGCGTTATGAATATAACCGACGTTGGGCATTTGACTGACGATGGAGACGACGGTGAAGATAAAATGGCAAAAACCGCGCGTGAGCAGAAAAAAGACCCTTACGAAATCGCTAAGTATTACACCGAAATTTTTATGAAAGATTTTGGTAGGCTCAATATCGGCGTTCCGGAAATCGTATGTAAAGCAACCGACTATATAAACGAGATGATTACCTACGTTGAAGGTTTAGTGGGTAACGGCTACGGCTACGAAACCGGCGACGGTATTTATTACGATATTTCAAAGTTCAAAGACTACGGTCAACTTTCCGGCAATACGCTTGACGACTTAAAGGCAGGCGCAAGAATTGAGGTTAACGACGGAAAGCGTAACCCCTACGACTTTGCAATTTGGAAAAAAGCTCCCAAAGAACACATTATGCAATGGCCTAGCCCTTGGGGGCAAGGTTATCCCGGCTGGCATATAGAGTGCTCTACTATGTCGAGAATACACCTTGGCGACCAGTTTGATATCCATACTGGCGGTGTTGACCATATTCCTATCCACCACGAAAACGAAATTGCGCAAAGTGAAGGTTTAACGGGTAAAAACCCCGCTAAATTTTGGATACACGGCGACTTTATGCTCGTTGACGGTGGCAAAATGAGTAAATCGCTTGGAAACACCTACACGATAGACCAACTTATCGAAAAGGGCTATTCGCCTATGGTGTTTAGGTTCTTCTGCTTAAACGCGCATTATCGCAAAAAACTCAACTTCACTTTCGATACTATGGACGGGGCTAAAACTTCTTACGAAAGATTAGTTGCAAGTTTACTTAAACATAAAAACTCCACCGCTAAAACGAGCGAAGAAGTTCTTTTAGGCTACAAAAAGCAGTTTGAAGACGCGGTGTTTGACGACCTTAACGTCCCCCAAGCGCTCGGCGTACTTTTCACTATGCTTAAAGAGCCTGCGTCGATTGATATATTCAATCTCGCGCTTAATTTCGATAGGGTTTTCGGGTTAGATTTTAATAAAATTGAAGAGAAAAAGGAAAGCGATATCCCTGCTGAAATTATTGATATGGCAGAAAAAATGCAAGGTGCAAGAGCAGAGAAAAACTGGGCGGTTGCCGACGCGTTAAGGGCGGAAATTTCAAATCTTGGCTACAACGTTAAAAATACCAAAGAAGGATATGAAATTATTAAAAAATAATTTAAGCGTAAAAACACGGGAACCCCCGTGTTTTTGTTTTTTAGCCACAATTACCGTGATAAACCGTTCCAAAAATTGTAAAAGTAATATATAATATTAAAAGTGGCAAAAAAAATTTTCAAAAAACGCCAAAATTAACGAAAAACGCTTTTATTTATAAAATTAGTATGCTATAATAGTTTTACAAATGGCGGTAAGGGGAAGTTATGCCCTTTAACCGCTACTGATTTTATAATCAATTGTTAAAAATTTAACAAATAAATAATAAATTTTAATGGAGAAATGAAAATGAACAAGAAAGTTACAATCATCGGTGCGGGCGCGGTAGGCTCGTCAATAGGTTACTTGTTAGTTGCACAAGGCACTGCGTCAGAAGTAGTGTTTATTGACGTTAACAATGAAAAGGCACTTGGCGAGGCTATGGATATTTATCAAGCAACACCCTTTCTTAATCCTGCGGTAGTTAGAGCAGGTGGTTATGAAGACGCTGCTAATTCGGATATCGTAGTAATCACTTCTGGTCTTGCAAGAAAACCTGGGCAAACGAGAATTGACCTTGCTCAAACCAACGTAAACATTATAAAGAGCATTGCTCCTAAAATCACGGCAGTTTGTCCTGACGCTGTTTACGTTATCGTAGCAAACCCCGTTGACGTATTGACTTATACTTTCCATCAAGTTACTAATATTCCAGCGGAAAGAATTATAGGTTCGGGCACTAGTCTTGACACTGCTCGTTTAAGAACCAGATTGTCCGAAATTTATAAAGTTTCCCCCCTTCAAATTGATGCGGACGTTTTGGGTGAACACGGCGATACTTCTTTCGTTGCTTGGTCAAAGGTAAGAATAGGCGGTGTTGCGGTTGACGAATACGCAAACGTTATTACCGACAAGGCAAGTGAAGTTGAGGCGTACGACAAAGAAGAAGTTGCCGAATACATAAGAAAATCGGGCGGTATTATCATTTCGAGAAAGGGCGCTACTTATAACGGCGTTGCCGCTGCGGTTGCTTACATTTGTAAGTGTCTTTATTCGGGGGTTGACAGCGTTATTTGCGTATCCGTTTTATTAAAGGGCGAATACGGTATTAGCGACGTATGTATTAGTATTCCTACCGTAATAGGCGTTGGCGGTATAAAAACCACCCTTACACCTACCTTAACCGAAGAAGAAACTCAAAAACTTATTGAAAGCGCTAACGCTATGAAGAGCGTTATCGAGCAGGTTAACTGTAAATAAGGAGAAGATATGAAATATTCTTACTATCCGGGTTGTACCCTTAAAACTAAGGCTAAACAATTAGACATCTACGGCAGAAAGTCGCTTGAAAAATTAGGCGTTGACTTTGAAGAGGTTAAAGAGTGGCAATGCTGTGGCGCGGTGTATCCCGTTTCGCGCGATGAAGTTGCAACTAAACTTTCGGCAATAAGAACGCTTGCAAACGTAAAAAAAGACGGAGGTAAACTTCTTACTTTATGTTCGGCTTGTCATCACGTATTTAAGCGTGTGAACGACGATATGAAAAACGACGAAAATATTCGCTTAAAAGCCAACAACTACTTAGCGCTTGACGAGGCTTATAACGGCGAGACCGACGTTATACATTACCTTGAACTTTTAAGAGACCACGTTGGTTTCGATAAGATTAAGCAAGCGGTAGTAAATCCGCTTAAAGGTCAAAAGATTGCGGCTTACTACGGTTGTTTACTTCTTCGTCCCTCACAAACTTTGCAGTTTGACAACCCCGAAAACCCAACTATTATTGAAGATTTTATTAGAGCAATCGGTGCAGAGCCTGTTAAATACGCTTTCTCAAACGAGTGTTGCGGGGCGTACGTATCGGCTACCAACAAAGAAATTGCTGTAAAAAAGAGCAATAAAGTTACTGATTCGGCGCTCAAAAACGGTGCTGAAAAAATTGTAACCGCTTGTCCGCTTTGTATGTATAACCTTACTGAAAACGGCAATAAGAAAGTTCCCGTTTACTACTTTACGGAACTTCTTGCCGAAGCGCTTGGCGTAAAGGAGTAACTTATGGAAAAAAAGGAAATCGTTAGACTTGTTAAAGAAAGAAGTGGAACCGACGCAAGAAAGTGTATGAAATGCGGTAAGTGTTCGGGAAGATGCCCTGCGTATCACGATATGGATATCAAGCCCCATCAGTTCGTTTCTTATATTGAAAAGGGCGAGATAGACAAACTTATGGCAAGCAAATCTCTCTACACTTGTTTAAGTTGTTTCGCTTGTGTTGAAAGATGCCCTCGTGGCGTAGCGCCTGCAAACGTTATCGAAGCGGTAAGGCAAGAAGTTATCCGTCAACAAGGCGGTAACAAAATTATGGCAGAAACCGTTCCGTCTATGATAGACGAAACTATACCCCAACAACTTCTCGTAAGTATGTTCAGAAAATTAAACAAATAATTAAGGAATATAAAAAATGCAAAAGATTGGTGTATTTGTGTGTTGGTGCGGTTCTAATATCGCATCGACGGTAGACGTAAAAAAGGTAGCCGAAGTATTAAAGGCTGAACCCGGCGTTGTAATTTCTGAAAACTATCAATATATGTGTTCCGAAAATGGTCAAGCGCTTATCCGCAACGCTATTAAAGAACACGGGTTAACGGGCGTGGTAGTATGTTCTTGTTCTCCAAGAATGCACGAGGCTACGTTTAGAAAGACTTGTGAAAGCGCAGGTCTTAACCCTTTCATGGTGGAAATTGCAAATATTCGTGAACAATGTTCGTGGATACATAAAGACGTTGAAGAGGCAACTGAAAAGGCAATAATACTTGGTAGAACGGCTATTGCTAAACTTAAACTCAACGCTCCGCTTACTTCCGGCGAAAGCGCGGTAGTTAAAAGAGCGCTCGTTATCGGCGGTGGTATCGCCGGTATTCAATCGGCACTTGACATTGCCGAGGCTGGTTTTGAAGTTGATATCGTTGAGCAGTCCCCCACTATCGGTGGCAACATGGCGAAACTTGATAAAACTTTCCCCACTCTCGACTGTGCCGCGTGCATTTTAACTCCTAAAATGGTTGATTGCGCTCAAAACGAGAAAATCGACATTATGACTTTTAGTGAAATCGAATCGGTTAAAGGTTTCGTTGGTAACTTCAAAGTTCAAATTAGAAGAAAAGCAAGGTTCGTTGACGAAAAGAAATGTACCGGCTGTGGCGAGTGTATGCAAAAATGCCCTTCAAAGAAAGGTCTTAACGACTTCAATATGGGGCTTAACACAAGACCTGCTATTTACATACCTTTCGCTCAGGCAATTCCTAACGTTGCCATTATCGACCCCGAACAATGCTTAAAAATTAAAAACGGTAAGTGCGGTCTTTGTGCTATGAAATGTAACGTTAACGCTATTGACTACACTCAAAAAGACGAGATTGTCGAAAGGGAATACGGCGCAATCGTAGTTGCAACCGGTTATAAACCCATTTCGCTTGAAAACTTTAACGAATACGGTTATTCAAGTTATAAAGACGTAGTTACTTCGCTTGAACTTGAAAGACTTATGAACGCCGCAGGCCCAAGCGACGGGCACTTAGTTCGTCCTTCCGACCACAAAGAACCCAAGGTTATAACCTTTATTCAATGCGTAGGTTCAAGAGATACTTCGGGTTGCGGTAAACCGTATTGTAGTAAAATTTGCTGTATGTACACCGCTAAACACGCAATGCTTATCCGTGAAAAATATCCTAACACCGAAGTTCACGTATTCTATATAGACGTGAGAACCCCCGGTAAAAATTACGACGAGTTCTTCCGCAGAGCAGTTGAACAATACGGCGTTGATTACATTAAGGGTATGGTTGGTAAGGTTTATGAAGAAGACGGCAAACTTATGGTTCAAGGTTCAGACCTTATCAATAACGAACAAATAGTTATTCCGTCGGACCTCGTAGTTCTCGCTGCGGCAATCGAACCTAACCCGTCGGTTAGAAACATTGCAACGATGGTTACTGCAAGTATTGACACTAATAACTTCCTTACCGAAGCGCACGCAAAACTTCGCCCCGTAGAAAGCCCAACGGCTGGCATATTCTTATCGGGTGTTTGCCAAGGTCCTAAGGATATTCCCGAAACGGTATCTCAGGCAAGTGCATGCGCGGCTAAGGTAATAGGTCTTCTTTCCAAAGACAAACTTAAATGTAACGCTTGCGTATCGCACTCTGACGAAATGCTTTGTACGGGCTGTTCGGTTTGCGCTAACGTTTGTCCTTACGGCGCAATCACTTACGTTGATAAAGAATTCCGCTTAGGCGGTGGTAAAACCGAAACTCGCAGAGTTGCAGTAGTTAACGATGCGGTATGTCAAGGTTGTGGTGCTTGTACGGTTGCTTGTCCGTCGGGCGCAATGGACTTAAAAGG
>JAZLBK010000070.1:0-1660 GCA_045613665.1 Christensenellaceae bacterium
CGTTCAAAAGCCGATAGGCAACGCCCTTCTTCTTGACGGGGTTAGTGACCCTGGCAATTTAGGTACGATTATAAGAACGGCGTGCGCGTCTGGCTATAAAGACGTTTATGCGGTTAACTCGGCGGACTTTTATTCGCCAAAAACTGTGCGCGCATCAATGAGCGGAATTTACTTTGTAAATTTATATAAAGTAACTTACGAACAAGCATTTGCTTTAATTGACGGGCTTGATTTAATAGTTGGAGATATAAAGGGCGAAAACTTATTTAAGTTTAAGCCTAAAAATAATTTTTGCATAGCGGTAGGTAACGAGGCTAACGGATTATCTAAGGAAGTTAAAGAAAAAGCGGATTATACTTTGACTATTCCTATGAGCGAAAATTTAGAAAGTTTGAACGTTGCGGTTGCAACTTCAATAATGATGTACACACTTATTAACTGAAAGGAGAATTAAATATGTCAGGTCATAGCAAGTGGGCTAATATTAAAAATAAAAAAGCAAAAACCGACGCGGTTAAAGGTAAAATTTTCACAAAACTTGGTAGAGAACTTGCAGTTGCTGCAAAAGCGGGGGCTGACCCGTCAACCAACTCTAAACTTGCCGACGTTATTGCCAAAGCAAAAGCGGCAAATATGCCTAACGACAATATAACAAGAAGCATTAAAAAGGCGGCAGGCGAACTTGGTAACGTTAACTACGAAGTTAAAACTTACGAAGGTTACGGCATAGGCGGTAGCGCGGTTATAGTTCAAACGCTTACTGATAACGTTAATAGAACGGTAGGCGAAGTAAGGCACATTTTTGATAAATACGGCGGAAATATGGGCACTACCGGTTCGGTTTCGTATATGTTTGAAAACGCAGGCTTAATAGTTATTGAAAGAACGCCCGTTCTTGACGAGGATACCGTTATGGAAATGGCGCTTGAAGCCGGCGCTGACGACGTTGTTACGGAAGAAGACGTTTTTGAAATTAAAACTTCGCCCGCAAACTTTTCTTTGGTAAGAAAATATTTTGAAGAAAAAAATATTGAACTTGCCGAAGCGGATATTATGATGCTTCCAAACGACAAAATAGAGTTAAATGCCGAGCAACTTATTTCCTTTAATAAAATGCTTGACGCGTTTGACGATAACGACGACGTGCAAAACGTATATCACAACGTTGAACTTCCAGAAGAAGAAACCGAGGATTAAGTCGTTAAAAGAGGGATATTTTTTACCTATGGTAAAAAGTTATATTTTGACCACTGTCAAAGTGATATACGACTTACAGTCGCGTGATATTTTTTGCTAAAAGCAAAAAAGTTTCGGATATGTTTTATATAAAAGAAAAAACTTTCGTAAATTTGCGAAAGTTTAGTTATTTTTTAGGTATAAAATAAAACTACTTGTTAATACTATTACTGTAACGACGAAAACTTATTTTTTACGAGAGTAATTGATATAAGTTTTAATAACAGTTCGTTACTTAAAATAGTTTCGCTTAATTTTTATTTGTGGATTTGGTCTTTACCGTTTCCGCAACTAAATAGCGGAACGGTAAAGACCGTTTTTATTCTTAAAACGGTCTTTGTTTTTTTGTGAAAATTATTTTACACGCTTGCTATATTATAAACATTAGTGTAAAATAAAATAAAAGTAACATAATATATCTATA
>JAZLBK010000071.1:0-4824 GCA_045613665.1 Christensenellaceae bacterium
ATTGAAACACACGTTGCCGACGCGAGAACTTGTTGTTTACACCCCGCTAACGCAACTCACCGCCAACTTTCAGATAGCGACCTTAAACTTGCGGGTATTTCGCCTGAACTTATAAGGTTTTCCTGCGGTATAGAAAGCGCGAACGATTTAATTAACGATATCAAACAAGCACTTGATAAAATTTAAGGAGTTAATATGCCTATAAAAATTCCAAACGGTTTACCGGCGGCTGAACTTTTGCTTAATGAAAACATATTCGTTATGAACGAGTTTAGGGCAGATACGCAAGATATTAGACCGCTTAAAATCGTACTTCTTAACTTAATGCCAACAAAAATAGTTACCGAAACGCAATTTTCAAGGTTGCTTGGCAACACGCCGTTGCAGGTTGAGTTAACTTTGCTTAAAACTTCTACGCACGAGTCCAAAAACACCTCGAAAGAGCATATGTTAGCCTTTTATAAGACGTTTGACGAGATTAAAGAGCAGAAGTTTGACGGTATGGTTATAACCGGCGCACCCGTTGAACAGTTTGATTTTGAAAAGGTTGACTACTGGCAAGAACTTACCGAAATTTTTGAGTGGACTAAAACCAACGTTCATAGCACGGTGTTTATTTGCTGGGCGGCTCAGGCTGGGCTATACTATTACTACGGCGTTAAAAAACTAATGCTTGAAAACAAACTTTCAGGCGTATACAAGCATAAAATAATAGATAAAAAATCAATGCTTGTTAGGGGGTTTGACGATGAGTTTTATGCTCCGCACTCGCGCCATAGCGGTGTTTCAAGTGAAGAAATTTATTCCGTTAAAGAGATTAAGGTGCTGGCAGAGTCAAGTGAGGCTGGCGTTTATCTTATGAAATCGCTTGACAATTCGCAAGTGTTTATAACCGGTCATTCGGAATACGACGCGGACACTTTGAAAAAGGAATACGAAAGGGATAAACTTGCAGGGTTAAATCCAGATTTACCTAAGAACTATTTCCCTAATGACGACGATGGTTTAGAACCCGTGGTTACTTGGCGTTCACACGCAAATCTTCTTTTTTACAACTGGCTTAACTACTTCGTTTACCAGTCAACGCCGTATGACGTTTCTAAAATTAAAAAATAAAAATTACTTCTCCGTAAACTTTGCGGAGAAGTTTATTTTTTGCTAAAAATATGTAAAATTTGAATAAAAAACTTAAATATGTGCTAATAAAATTAAAAATCCCCCTTGAAAATCAAACAATTTTATAATATAATATTTATAATAGATAAATATGCGAACGTAGTTTAGTGGTAAAACTACGGCTTCCCAAGCCGTTGTTGTGGGTTCGATTCCCATCGTTCGCTCCAAAATTTTGATACTTCACTAGTTGTGTTTGCAAAATAATAAATATCGTTGGTGTAAAGTGTATAAATTATTTTTCAAAAGATTTTTTGATATATTGTTATCGTTGCTTGGTATATTGATTTTATCGCCAACGTTTTACGATTAAACCGCAGGCAAGTTTGACCTTGAAGAGAATAAAAAAGAAATTAAAATTGCCGAAGAAAAGGTAATTGAACAAATAAGAGAACAAAAACAGCCGTAAAAGGCTGTTTTTAATTGCAAAAGTCTGTTATTTATAGTATTATAATAATATGATATATAAAAACGTTCTTGATGCCATCGGGCATACCCCGATTATAAGGCTTAATAAAATTGCAGACCCAAACGGCGCGGAAATACTCGTTAAATTTGAAGGCTTAAACGTAGGCGGTTCAATTAAAACGCGCACCGCGTACAATATGATACTTGACGCTGAAAAGAAAGGCTTACTTAATGAAAACTCAATTATCGTTGAGCCAACGAGTGGAAACCAAGGCATAGGTCTTGCGCTTGTGGGTGCGGTTAAGGGATATAAAACTATTATAATTATGCCCGATTCGGTTAGTGAAGAAAGGCGTAAACTCGTTAAGCATTACGGTGCGGAAGTTATAGTTATACACGACGAAGGCAATATAGGCGAGTGTATTGATAAGTGCCTTAAAACCGCCGTTCAAATGGCGAAAGATAACCCTAACGTATTCGTTCCACAGCAGTTTGAAAACGAGGCAAACCCTACCGTTCATCGCCACCACACGGGGCTTGAAATTCTTGAACAAGTTGCAGGGCCTATACACGGATTTTGTTCGGGTATTGGCACAGGCGGAACTATAACGGGTATAGGCGAAGTGTTAAAGGCGCAAAACCCCGATATTAAAATTTGGGCGGTTGAGCCTGAAAACGCGGCAATTCTTGCAGGTGGTACGGTAAGCGCGCATATCCAAATGGGGATAGGTGACGGGCTTATTCCACCCGTATTAAACACTTCAATATATGAAGATATATGCATAATAACCGACGAAGAGGCACTTAAAACTTCAAAAGACTTAGCAAGGCTTGAAGGTATTATGTGTGGTATTTCTTCTGGAACTAACGTAGCGGCGGCGATTAAACTTGCCAAAATTCTTGGCAAAGGCAAAACGGTTGTAACCGTTTTACCCGATACTGCTGAAAGGTATTTTTCAACCCCGCTTTTTGATGGTGAATAATTAAAAAAAACTGCCTATAAGGCAGTTTTTTAATACAAAATTTCTGGTGTTTTGTTAGATGAAAATAAATTAGAAACGTCTTTATCCGTTACTATATAATCAATATCGCTTACCGTGCAAATATAGTAGGGAGATATTTTATTAAACTTAGTGCTGTCTGATAAAAACACCTTTTTAGTTGAGTTTTTAAGCATGGCAAGTCTAACGGAATTTTCCTCTTCAAAAATATCGTAAATCTTACCGTCTTTCGTAACTGATGCCGACGAGAAAAACGTAACGTCCGCATGGTATTTTTCTACCATTGATATGGCGTGTTCGCCTACTAAAACGGAGTTGTTGTTTTTTGCAATAACACCGCCCGTAGAGTAGGCTACGATACCGTGTTTAGCAAGTAAAGACAAAGTGTCAATTCCGTTAGTTATTACTTTAATATCCTTAAAGCCCGAAAGATATTCGGCTATAAAGAAAGCCGAAGTTGAACCGTCTAAAAATATAACGTCACCATTTTTTATCAGCCCCGTTGCCAAAATGGCAATTTTTTTCTTTTCTAAACTATTTTGATGTGTTCTAAAAGAAAAACTTGGGGAGAAATTGCTTGCGTCGTTAATCTTCGCGCCACCGCGCGTTCTTATAATTAGCCCCTTGTCTTGCAGTTTACTAAGTTTGCGCCTTACCGTTGACGGACTTATATAAAGAGAAGAAACCACGTCTTCAACCGAAACGAACTGCTTTTCTTGAATTAAGGATAAAATTTCTTTTTCTTGAATATCACTCATAACTAACCGTTTCGCTCAAATGAGCAAGTAAAATTGACCAAAAGTCAAATTAAACGCCAAAATATAAAATAAAATCGTTTAATATTGATTGTTTTGACTGATTATAGTATAATTGCAAATGTAAAAAATGTCAATAATTATTTTATGTAAAAAGGAGTTTTTATGTTTGACGTATTAGTTATAGGCGGTGGCGTTATAGGTGGCGCGGTTTTAAGAGAACTTTCAAAATATAACTTAAAATCCATTATGGTTGAAAAGGAAAGTGACGTTTCAATGGGGCAAAGCAAAGCCAACAGTGGAATAGTTCACGCCGGATACGACGCGAAAGAGGGAACGCTTAAAGCAAAGTTTAACGTTTTAGGCAGTATGATGATGGAGAATTACGCAAAAGAACTTGGCGTTAAATATAGAAATAACGGTTCGCTCGTAGTTGCGTATAGCGATAGCGAACTTGAAACGGTTAAAAGCCTTAAAGCGCGCGGAGAAAAAAACGGCGTTAAGGAACTTTTCGTTATAGACAAGAAAGAACTTAAAAAATTAGAGCCTAATATTCAAGATAATGCGGTTGGCGCGCTTTACGCTAAAACGGGCGCTATCGTTTGCCCGTATGAACTTACTATTGCGTCTATTGGAAACGCTATGGATAACGGCGCGGAACTTATACTTGATTTTGAAGTTGTAAACGCTGAAAAAATCGACGAAGGTTTTAAGGTGTATTCAAGCGATGGTAAAGTGGTAGAGTGTAAGGTAGTTATAAACTGCGCTGGGCTAAATAGCGGTAAAATTTCAAAACTTTTTGGTGACGATAGTTTTGAAATAGGCGGTAGAAAGGGCGAATATATTCTTCTTGATAGAGAGAGTGGAGATTTCGTTTCGCACACCTTGTTCAAAACGCCTACCGAAAAGGGTAAGGGTATTTTGGTAACTCAAACGGTTGACGGTAATATTTTACTTGGGCCTACAGCTGAACTCGTTGTAGACGGCTCAACTGAAACTACTGAAAGCGGTTTAGCGTTTATTCAAAAAATTGCAAACGAGACGTGTAAAAACGTGCCCACGTTTAACACGATAACTTCGTTTGCCGGCGTAAGAGCGTATTCTAATAAACACGATTTTATAATTGAAGAGAGTAAAGCGTGTAAAAATCTTATCAACGTTGCGGGCATTGAGTCGCCCGGGCTCACTTCTGCGCCTGCAATTTCAAAATACGTAGTTGAAGAAATTTTATCTAAAATATTACCGCTTAGTAAAAATTTAGCCTTTAACGGATATCGTAAGCCCGATTACTTTTTTAAGAATTTATCAATAGAAGAAAAAAACAAAATTATTAAAAAGGACAACAGATACGGTAAAATCGTTTGTAGATGTGAAGAGATTACCGAAGGGGAAATAGTTAGGGCGGTATTAGAAAACCCAAAGGCGACCACCGTTGACGGTGTTAAAAGAAGGGTAAGGGCTGGTATGGGTAGATGCCAAGGCGGTTT
>JAZLBK010000072.1:0-3155 GCA_045613665.1 Christensenellaceae bacterium
GCATTTTCAAAATTAACAGATCTGCCTTGCGCATCAGTCACTCTGCCATCATCAAGTATCTGAAGCAAAACATTGAGAACATCAGGGTGCGCTTTTTCAATCTCGTCAAATAAAACTACTGAGTACGGGTTTTTTCTAACTTTTTCACTTAGCAACCCCTCTTGCTCGTAACCAACGTAGCCGGGAGCAGAGCCTATCAGTTTATTTATAGCCGTTTTATCTTGAAATTCGCTCATATCAAAGCGAATAAGAGAATTTATATCTCCAAAAACACACTCGGCAAGCGCTTTTGCAAGTTCAGTTTTACCAACGCCGGTAGGTCCTACGAATAAGAAAGAGCCTATCGGTTTATTGGGGTCGTTAACGTTTGCGCGTGAACGCCTTACCGCGCGTGAAACAACCTCTATTGCCCTCGTTTGACCGATAACGCGTTTAATAAGCCTATCTTCAAGCGACATAAGGCTTTGCGTGTCTTCTTCGGTTAAATCGGCAACGGGAATTTTAGTCCAAACGCTAATAAGTTTTTTAATATCACTTGCCGTAACGCAACTATCAATTTGACTTCTTCGTTCGTATACTTTGTTCTTTTCTATACGAACTTTATCAATTAAATTTGCGATTTTATCGTCAATTTTGCTCGCTACTTCAACTTCTTGCTTAGATAGTGAATAATCTCTTTCGGCAATAAGTTTATTTATTTCATTTTCAAGTTCTATAATAATTTTTGGCGTTGAAGATATTTCTACACTTTTTTTTGACGACGCCTCATCAATAAGGTCAATAGCCTTATCGGGTAAAAATCTACCCGTAACGTAACGGTCGGAAAGTTTAACAGCCGATACGATAGCCTCGTCTTTAATAATTATTTTATGATGCGACTCGTACGCCGGTTTAATACCCCTTAAAATTTCAATGGCAACGTCAATGGACGGTTCTTTTATTATAATGGGTTGAAAACGTCTTTCGAGAGCCGAGTCCTTTTCAATATATTTAGTATATTCTTCGTTAGTGGTTGCACCTATAACGCTGAGTTCCCCACGTGCTAAAACGGGTTTAAGAAAATTTGCAACGTCAAAACTGTTGCCGTCCGTACTGCCTGCGCCTATGATATTATGTATTTCGTCGATAAAAAGTATGGTGTTTTTATCTAAAATAACGCAATCTATCGCTTTTTTTAGTTTTTCTTCAAAATCGCCACGATATCTCGTACCAGACAATACGCCCGCTAAATCAAGTGAAAATATTTTTTTATTTCTTAAAAAGTCAGGAACTTCGCCACTTGCAATTCTAAGTGCCAACCCCTCAACAACGGCAGTTTTACCAACGCCAGCCTCACCAAGCAATAACGGGCTGTTTTTAGTTTTTCTTGATAGCGTTTGTACTACTCTTGAAATTTCTTCGTCACGGCCTATAACTATATCGAGTTCGCCTTTACTTGCTTTGTCGGTTAAATAGTAACCAAGCCCGTCTAATTCCGTAGACTTTTCTTCTTGAACTTCTATTACCTTTTTATTTGCTTTTTGAGTATCTTTTACCTTAGAAACGGAAACTTCACTATCGCTAACCTTTTCTTTTGCATTAGAAAACTTAACCTTACCCTTTATCCTTTCTAAAATATAAGAGTAAAGTTTAGGTATATCCACCCCTAAACTTCTTAAAATACTCATTGCTCTACAATCTTCAATCCCAAGAATAGAAAGTAGCAAATGTTCGGTTGATACGTACGATAGTTTTAACGAACCGGCAATTTCTACCGCGTTTTTTTGCGCGCCCATTGCTTTAACAGTAAAACCGTCTACGTTTCTTTCCTTTAATATCCGTTTAAGTGGTGGAAAATAATTCTCATAAGTTGCACCAAATTTATTAAGATACGCGCACGCGTCACACTTAGGGGTTGACAAAATGGCGTATAAAATAAGTTCCGTGCCTACGTAACTGAGATTAAATTTAGTTTTGAACCTTTCAGCCGTTTTAATAACGGTGATAAAGCCGTGTGTAAAGTTTGCCATAAATAAATTAAATTAAAGTTTTAAGGTATGATTTTAATTCTTCTTTTAACTCTTCGTCTCTAAGGGCGAATTCAATATTTGCTTTAAGGTATCCAAGCCTTGACCCCATATCGTATCTAACACCGTCAAACACCAATGCTTGAACTTTGCCTTGACGGGCAAGCGCGTCAAACGCGTCGGTAAGTTGATATTCTTTGTTTGATGCTGGTTTCAACTTGGCAATTTCATCGAAAATATCAGCGTTAAAAACGTATCTACCAAGTGGAGATAAAGTGCTTTTAACTTCTTCTAACTTGGGTTTTTCAGTAATTTTAACCGCTTCATAAACGTTTCCGCATACAGAAGAATATTCAACTGACGCGTACTTTGTTACGTCAAGTTTAGAAACGTTTTTACAGCCTATTACCGTTTTACCAGATTTATTATATACGTCAATAAGTTGAGAAATTACAGGTTTTTCTTGATTATACATCAAGTCGTCACCGAACAAAACGGCAAACGGCTCGTCACCAACAAACTCTTTTGCAACTTCAATAGCCTTTGCTGTGCCGTTAAGTTCTTTTTGTTCAACAAACTCAATTTTAGCCATAGTTTCAGGGTATTTTATAGCGTTATAAAATTCCATTTTGTTTTTACTAAGAAGTTCTTCGTCTAAAATTTTAGACTGGCTAAAATGGTCTTTAATTACTTGGTTTTTATATCCTACAACGAACAAAATTTCAGTAATTCCACTATTTATAACTTCTTCGGTAATTACTTGTATTGCAGGTTTATTTATAACCGGCAACATTGCCTTTGGAACGGCTTTGGTGTAAGGTAAAAATCTCGTACCGAATCCCGCAACGGGAATTACGGCCTTTCTCACTTTTTGCATAAAATTCTCCTTATGATATTTTATTTGCCAAATTCTTCTTCGATTTTTGATATTTTATCTACTCTTACTTGATGTCTACCCCCGTCGAATTCAGTAGTTAAAAACTTATCTACAAGTTTAATAATGGTTTCAGTGTCAGTAATTCTTGCACCTAACGCAATAACGTTTGTATTATTGTGTCTTCTCGTCATTTCCGCGCTAAAAATATCGGTAACGTGAGCGCAACGAATACCTTTAATTTTGTTGGCAACGATACTCATACCGATACCCGT
>JAZLBK010000073.1:0-2019 GCA_045613665.1 Christensenellaceae bacterium
TTTTATTGACAATCTGTTCAATATCTTAAAAAAGGGTTGATAAAATTAAAAAAATAGTGTAAAATAATTAAGTTAAAAAATTCATGATAAATTTTATAAGGAGAGATTATGAAATATACATACCTTTTTAGTGAAGGCAACGGCAAGATGCGTAATCTTCTTGGCGGTAAAGGTGCAAACCTTGCTGAAATGACTGGGCTTGGAATGCCCGTTCCCCGTGGTTTTACCATAACCACTGAGGCTTGTACTCAATATTATAAAGACGGCAAGCAAATCAATGAAGAAATAACCGCGCAAATTTACGAATACGTTGCAAAGCTTGAAGAAATTACAGGCAAAAAATTTGGTAGCATGGAAAATCCGCTACTCGTATCGGTGCGTTCTGGCGCAAGAGCGTCAATGCCCGGCATGATGGACACTATTTTGAACTTAGGTCTTAACGACGTGGTTGTTGAACGCTTTGCTGAAAAGACGGGTAACCGCCGTTTCGCATACGATAGTTACCGTCGTTTTATTCAAATGTATAGTGACGTCGTTATGGAAGTAGGCAAAAAATACTTCGAAGAACTCATTGACGAAATGAAAGCAAAAAAAGGCGTTAAACTCGATACTGAACTTGATGCTGACGACCTTAAACAACTTGCTTTCCTTTTCAAAGCAGAATATAAAAAGAAACTTGGAACGGACTTCCCGTCCGACCCCAAGGAACAACTTATGGGTGCAATCAAAGCGGTATTTAGGTCGTGGGATAACCCTCGTGCAATCTACTACCGCCGTATGAACGATATCCCCGGTGACTGGGGCACTGCCGTTAACGTACAAGAAATGGTATTTGGCAATATGGGTGACACGTCTGGTACGGGCGTAGCCTTCTCTCGTAACCCTGCAACGGGTGAAAAGGGCTTATACGGCGAATTCCTTATGAACGCTCAAGGTGAAGACGTAGTTGCTGGTATTAGAACTCCGCAAACTATCGACCAACTTGAACAAACTCAACCCGAAGTATACAAACAATTCAAAGAAATCGTTGAAAAACTTGAAAAGCATTACAGAGATATGCAAGATATGGAATTTACCATTGAAGAAGGCAAACTCTTTATGCTTCAAACTCGTAACGGTAAGAGAACTGCTGCCGCTGCGCTTAAAATCGCTTGCGACCTTATCGACGAAGGTATGATTTCCGAAAAAGAAGCAGTATTGATGATTGACCCCAAACAACTTGACGCGCTCTTACACCCTCAATTTGAGGCTAAAAAACTAAAAGCGGCAGTTCCTATCGGTCAAGCACTTCCAGCATCTCCGGGCGCTGCTTGTGGTAAAGTAGTATTTACTGCTGACGACGCTACCGAATGGGTTACTCAAAGAGGTGAAAAGGTTATTCTTGTTAGACTTGAAACTTCCCCCGAAGATATCGAAGGCATGCACTATTCACAAGGCATATTAACCGTACGTGGCGGTATGACTTCGCACGCAGCCGTAGTTGCTCGTGGTATGGGTACTTGTTGCGTATCGGGATGTAGCGATATCGTTATGAACGAAGAGCAAAAAACCTTCTATCTCGGCGGTAGAATTTTCAAAGAAGGCGACGTTATTTCTATCGACGGTTCTACGGGTAAAATTTACGGCGAGGCTATTCCTACCGTAGAGGCAACCGTATCTGGTTACTTTGGTAGAATTATGGACCTTGCAGACAAATATCGTAGGCTTGAAGTAAGAACCAACGCCGACACGCCTGCCGACGCTAAGCAAGCAAGACTTTACGGCGCGGAAGGTATCGGTCTTTGCCGTACGGAGCATATGTTCTTCGAGGCAGACAGAATTGCAGCAATCCGTGAAATGATTGTTTCTAAAACGGTTGAACAACGCGAAAGAGGGCTTGCTAAACTTCTTCCTATGCAACAAGGCGACTTTGAAGAAATTTACGAGGCTATGGAAGGCAACCCCGTTACTATTCGTTTCTTAGACCCACCGCTTCACGAATTCGTTCCTACTGAAAAGGAAGATATCGTAGCACTCGCT
>JAZLBK010000074.1:0-4807 GCA_045613665.1 Christensenellaceae bacterium
AAAATTAGAAGGCGTTAAGTTAGTAGGTTTTAGAACGGTTGCGTTAGGTGCGATTAACGATACTAAAACGATAGAAAAGTTAGACTTTATACAAAAAACGGTAAGTGATTTCGTTAAAGAAAATTCACGCTTAGATAAAGAAGATTATACTCTTAATTTTAGAGTGTATGGTGGCAGTCAAACCAACGCTTGCGTGGTGATTGACGTAGTTGGTAAAACCCAAGATATAGCCGATACCGTTTGTGCGTTGGCGCGTTCAAGATTTTTACATTGTGATTACGATGGCAGAAAATCTACGGCAGGCAACGTGGCTTTCCCCTTTTCGCCGTCTGATATTCACGTTGGCGAAGTGTTTGAGTTTTCGGTATTCCATTTAGCGCACGTTGACGACTTGACTGAAACGTCAAAAACTGTTTATACGGAGATTGATTATGAAATTGATTGACATAGCAAAAATACTACGCAGTAAAAACGCAGGCCCGTTATATATAACCTTTGATATAATCTTTAATAATAATGAAGATTTACACACGGCGCTTAACGGATTAACAAAAGAAAAAATCGCAAAAGCATACGACGTAAAGCAAGAACTAATTGACGTTATCGTTTACGAAATTGTTAATTCGGTTAAAATTACGTTCCCAAGAAAAATTATAAGCGGAAGTGTTTATGACGACGATATTTACGGCTGTCAAAAACACATGCCACTTGCAAATATAGAAATTTAAGGATGGCTAATTATGATTAAAACTGCTGTTTATGAACAAGTAATATTTGAAACTATAAAACGTGGTGCGACCACCATTTCGCAAGACGTTAAGCAAGCGTTTGAACGCGCTATTGAAAAAGAAACGTCAGCCGATGCTAAGGCGGGTTTAGAAAAAACCTTAAAAAGCATGGGAAAGTCGACTGTGAGAGAAAACCCTTTATGCCCTGACACGGGTTGGCCTATCTTCTATTTTAAGGTAGGTAACGAGTGCGAATTAGAAGGCGGGTTTATGGAACTTGAAAACGCAACTCGTCGCGCAGTAAAAAAGGCAACTGAAAACGGTTATCTTCGCGCTACTATGAAACACCCTTTAACCGGTTACGACCCCGGTAATAATATCGGTGAAAATATACCTAACTTTACCTATAAGTTCGTTCCTGGTAAAGACATAGAAATTACCTACGTTGCAAAAGGTGGCGGTAGTGAGTGTTTTGGTGGTACAAGGCACAGAGTCGTTGCTTTTGCCGACGGTGTAGAAGGCATTAAGAAATTTATCGTAGATTCTTTCGTTGCATCTACTCGTGCTGGTGCAATTTGTCCCCCTTCTGTTTTAGGTGTAGGTATCGGCGGAACTGCTAACGTTGCAGCAAATTTAGCAAAAGAAGCAGCGTGCTTACGTACGGTAGGTTCACACCATAAAGACCCAGAATTTAGAAAAATAGAAGAAGATTTATACAAAGCGCTTAATTCGTTGGGTATAGGTATTATGGGCGCTGGCGGTGACACTTCGGTTCTTGCAGTAAACGTAGAATATGCTTACACTCACATAGCAGGTATTTGCGTTGCAACAAGTAGTAACTGTATGATAGCAAGACGTGCAAGCACTAAAATTGACGCGTCTGGCAACGTTACGGCTTTGGTTAGCCCTACGTGGTTTGAAGAAGTTTAAGGGAGGAAAAAGGTATGGCAGAATATCATTTAACAGCACCGTTAACCGATGCTGACGTTGAACAACTTAACGTTGGTGACGTCGTATATATTAGTGGCGAGTGTTTTACTTGTCGTTCAAGACTGCAAAAATACGTGTTTGACGAAAAGCACGAATTAGACTTTTCGTTGGGAGAGCGCAACATTTTAATACATAACGGCCCTATCGTTGTAAAAGAAAACGGCAAATGGCGTTTAGTATCTTTTATGCCCACGTCAAGTATTAGATTTGAAAAATGGGGCGCAAAAAGCGTAGAAGACTGGAACTTAAAAATGATAGTTGGTAAAACGACCATGGGCGAAAAAACTATGAAAATGATGCAAGAAAAGAAATGCGTTCACGTTTCCCCTCAATCGGTTAGCCCAAACTTATGGATTGACTCTATCGAAGTGCAAGACGTTCATCTTTACGACGAACTTGGTAGAATAGAAGCGTGCTGGTTCTTTAAGTTAAACGATATAGGTCCATTTATCGTTGATATAGACACCAAAGGCAACAATTATTTCGACGCGCTTGATAAAGTTATAGAAAAGCGTAAAATAGAAGCGTTAAAGAGTATCGGTGTTGACCCTGATTTTGAGTACACCAAACTTTACAAAGAATAAGAAATTTAGTTTGAAAAAGCACAGGCTATAACCCGTGCTTTTTTGTTTTATTCTAAAAACGTACAATTATATTATAAAATTTCTTAAAAGAAATATTATAAGTAATTGACAAACAAAACAAATGCGTGTTAAAGTATATTTAATAATAAAAAACCGAGGTGGTATTATGCAATATCAATTTATGGCAGAGCGCATGGAAAACATTCACTCCGATATTCGTGGTCCTGTATTTTTCAGGGCTCTTGAAATGGAGGCAAGTGGTGAAAAAGTATTAAAATTAAACACGGGCAACCCCGCAACTTTCGGCTTTAAGATGCCTCAGTCTATTAAAGACGTAATTATTAAAGACGTTGAAAAGTCCTTAGGATACTGTGGTCTTAGAGGTATGAAGACTGCTCAAGAAGCAATCGTTGATTATGAAACTTCAAAAGGCATACAAGGCTTAACCGTTGACGACGTGTTTATTACTAACGGCGTAAGCGAGGCGGCAAGTATGTTAACTACTGCACTCGTTGATTTAGGTGACGAAGTTTTAATGCCAAGCCCATGTTATTCACTTTGGTCGAACTCCGTTTTAGCCGCTGGTGGCGTTCCCGTTTACTACGACTGTAACGAAGAACTTAATTGGAGCCCTGATATTGACGATATTAAAAGTAAAATTACTAAAAAGACTAAGGCTATCGTAATTATTAACCCCAACAACCCGACTGGTGTTTTATATCCTGATAACGTTCTTCTTCAAATTGCTGAAATTGCAAGACAAAACGATATAATGGTTTTCTCTGACGAAATTTACGACAGGCTTGTATTTGACGGCAAAGTACACACTTCGTTTGCTAAACTTGCGCCCGACCTTACCGTAGTTACCTTAAACGGTCTTTCAAAATCTCACTGCGTATGCGGTTTAAGATGTGGTTGGATGGTAATTAGCGGTCAAACCGAAAAGGCAAAAGAACTCAACAAAGCGCTCGTAGCGATTGCGTCTGTAAGACTTTGTTCTAACGCGCTTATGCAACTTATAATCCCAACCGCCCTTCAAGATACCGAATACACCAAAGAAATGATTTCTGAAACGGGTAGACTTTATCTTCAAAGAAAAGCGTGCGTTGAGGCGATTAACGAGATTGACGGTTTATCAGTAGTTCCTAACGACGGGGCTTTCTACATCTTCCCCAAGATTGATACCGAAAGATTTAACGTAACCGACGATAAGGCTTTTGCAAGAGGGTTATTAGAGGCTAAAAAGATTTTAATAGTTGCAGGCACGGGCTTTGGCTACAAAACCCCAGACCACTTCCGTGTAGTAATGCTCCCTGAACATCAAACTCTTAGACAAGCAATGTATGATATCGGCGACTACTTACAAACCTTAAAAAAATAATTAAAATTAAAGGATAGCCTTTTACGCTATCCTTTTTTTATTTAATAAAACACTTATTATTTGCGAAAATTTGAGTATAAAAGTTGTCAAATTTTATAAGATAACTTTAATGATTAAAACAACCGTTGACTTAATAAACAAAATTTGTTAAAATATAATTACCTTACGCAAAACTTACTAATATTTTCAGCCAAGGTGCATAACCAAATCAAACAAGGTGCATGATGAAAAGAAGAAATAATGTTAAAGTGAGAAACGCCTTTTTCCCTATAATGGGGGACGTTTTGGCAATATTTATATCCGCGTCGATAGCGCTTATTGCGGAAGGGTATAGAGAAAAACTTACCTACCCGGCAATGATATGGATAATGTTCAACGTGGTAATTATTACCTTTGCCTTTTACTTTACAGGCCATTACTCAATGGTGTTTAAGATGATAAGCGCGTACGAAGTAGTTCGAATAACCACAATCATTATTTTAGTGGGCGGGCTCAACGTTCTATTTGCGTTGTTGACTTTCCAAATGGTAATATCTTTGCGTGGCGTACTAATTTTTATGTTGTACGGAATGCTGTCCACGATAGCCTTATTGCTTCTTAGAAAAATTGGTTCTGTAGCGTATCATAATTATATAAACAAAAAAGATAAGCGCACCCACGTTATGATAGTGGGCGCTGGTAGTGCGGGCGTTCAACTTATTAAAGAAATGAACGTTTTAGATAAGGTTAAATACGTTCCCGTTTGTATTGTGGATGACGACCCCGAAAAGCAAAACGAATATATCGGCGGTATTAAAGTTTGCGGAACTACCAAAGACGTTAAAAAGATAGCCAAAGAATATTCAGTAAAAGAAATTTTTATTACTATGCCGTCGGTTTCTAAAAAAACTGTTAACGAAATAGTAAGAAGGTGCAAAAACACCGGTTGTGTTGTAAAAACCTTGCCCGACCTTTCTCAACTTGCCAACGGCAAAGTTACGCTTGATAACTTAAAGCCCGTTGACGTAAAGGACCTTTTAGGTCGCGAGCAAACGCAAGTTGACCTTGAACAAATTAAAGGATATATTAAAGACAAAGTCGTTTTGGTAACGGGCGGTGGCGGTTCGATAGGTAGTGAACTTTGC
>JAZLBK010000075.1:0-6753 GCA_045613665.1 Christensenellaceae bacterium
CGCCACCAACGCCTATTGCCGTTAATAATATCGTATACATAAGTATTTTCCTTTTTGCTTTATGATTTTATTATAACATATAATTTCAAAATAACAACTAATTTCTTCACTAACGTGTATATAATTATAATAAATTATAATCAATATTCTTGCACTACTTAAAAAAATGTGATATAATTTCAAAGTATTTACTAATAAACAAAATTTAGTTTCACCACTAAAAAGTGGTGTAACTATTATACAAGAGGTACAAATGCCAATATTTGATATTTTAACTAAAAATGCCGAACTATACCCTAACGATATTAGTTTAGTAGAAATTAACCCTAAACTTGAAGACCACAAAAACGTAACGTGGCGTGAATTTTCGCTAACTCAATCAACGGCAAAAGAATCGTATCGTAATGAAATGACTTGGCTTGACTTTCATAAAAAGGCTAATCGTTTTGCAAACTTTTTACTTTCTCGTGGACTTAAAAAGGGACAAAAAGTTGCCATTTTACTTATGAATTGTATTGAGTGGTTACCTATTTACTTTGGAATTTTAAGGGCTGGCGGTATTGCCGTTCCACTTAATTTTAGGTATACTGCCGAAGAAATTCAATACTGTCTTAACAAAGCAGATGCCGAATATATCGTTTTCGGCCCTGAATTCGTTGGCCGTGTTGAAAGCATTTGCCACAAAGTTAAACAAGTTAAAATTTGGTTATACGCTGGGGACGATTGCCCTGTTTTTGCCGAAAGTTACGATAACCTTGTAACTTTTGCAACTTCTAAAACGCCTAATATTAAAATAACTGACGACGATTACGCTGCCATTTATTTTTCTTCGGGTACAACGGGTTTTCCAAAAGCAATTCTTCACGCTCATAAAGCCTTAATGCACTCTATGGTAGTTGAACAAAAACACCATTTGCAAAGTAAAGACGACGTGTTTTTATGTATTCCGCCACTTTACCACACGGGCGCTAAAATGCATTGGTTTGGTAGTTTATACTCTGCTTCAAAGGCAGTTCTTCTTAAAGGCACTAGCCCAGAGTGGATTATAAATGCGGCAAGTAAAGAAAAATGTTCTATCGTTTGGCTTTTAGTTCCTTGGGCGCAAGATATTTTAGACGCTATTGATAGGGGCGATATTGATTTATCTAAATACGATTTATCTGCTTGGCGACTTATGCATATAGGCGCTCAACCCGTTCCACCAAGTTTAATTAAGCGTTGGAAAAAAGTTTTCCCTAATCACTTATACGATACAAACTACGGTTTAAGCGAATCTATCGGTCCTGGCTGCGTTCATCTTGGCATAGATAATATTCATAAAGTTGGCGCAATAGGAAAAGCGGGATACGGCTGGGAAGTTGCTATCGTTGATGAAAATAAAAACCCTGTAAAACAAGGCGACGTTGGTGAACTTGCCGTTAAAGGCGACGGCGTTATGCTTTGCTACTATAAAGATGAAGAAGCAACTAATGAAATTCTTAAAGACGGTTGGTTATATACCGGCGATATGGCTATGGAAGATAGCGAAGGCTTTATCTATTTAGTTGATAGGAAAAAAGACGTTATTATTTCGGGTGGAGAAAACATTTACCCCGTTCAAATTGAAGACTTTATTCGTAAGCACGAAGCCGTTAAGGACGTTGCCGTTATAGGTTTACCTGACCGTAGACTTGGCGAAATTTCAGCGGCGATTGTTGAAATTAAAGAAGGCGCAACTTGTACCGAAGAAGAATTAAACGATTTCTGTTTAGATTTACCTAGATACAAAAGACCTAGAAAAATTATATTTGATAAAGTTCCTAGAAATCCAACGGGTAAAATTGAAAAGCCTAAACTTCGCAAAATGTTTAGTTCTGACGGACTTGTTGCAAAACAAAATGAAATTAAGTAGGAGTATAATATGAAAAAATTGATGATAGGTAATGCCGCAGTTGCTCGTGGCGCATACGAAGCAGGGGTTAAAGTAGTTTCTTCTTACCCTGGTACGCCTAGCACGGAAATTACCGAAAGTATAGTAGAATATAAAGATATTTTCGTTGAGTGGGCGCCTAACGAAAAGGTTGCGTGCGAAGTGGCTATCGGCTCGTCTATTGCGGGCGGAAGGGCTATGTCTTGTATGAAGCACGTTGGCTTAAACGTTATGGCAGACCCTGTTTTTACAGTAAGTTACATAGGCGCTAACGCAGGTCTTGTACTTTGCGTTGCCGACGACCCTGGTATGCACTCATCTCAAAACGAACAAGATTCTCGCCACTATGCAAGGGCTAGTAAAATTCCTATGCTTGAACCAAGCAATTCTCAAGAGTGTAAAGAATTTACTAAACTTGCTTTTGAATTAAGCGAAAAATACGATGCACCTTTCTTTGTTAGACTTTCTACAAGAGTTGCTCACTCTCAAAGTTTAGTTGAACTTTGCGAGCCTTGTGAAAGCGTTCTTAAACCTTACGAAAAGAATATTAGAAAAAACGTTATGATGCCTGCTAACGCTATTTTAAGGCACGTTGAAGTTGAAAAAAGGCATCTTGCACTCGTTGACTACGCTAACACTACCCCACTTAACGTAATTGAAAATAACAATAAAAAAATAGGCGTTATTACTAGCGGTATTTCTTACACTTATTCTAAAGACGCCCTTGGCGATAACGTTAACTACTTAAAACTTGGTATGGTTTACCCACTACCTGATAAACTTATTAAAGAATTCGTTAGCATTTGCGAAGAAATTTACGTTGTTGAAGAACTTGACCCATTTATTGAAGAATACGTTAAGTCGTTAGGTATTAAATGCCACGGTAAAGACGTTTTCTCACTTCTTGGCGAATATAGTCAAAACTTAATTAAAAAGGTTATTCTTAAAGAAGACGTTTCTTTCACTAGCCCTGAACAACTTCCTATGCGTCCACCCGTTATGTGTGCAGGTTGTCCACACCGTGGAACTTTTTACACGCTTAATAAACTTGGCGTTACCGTTGCAGGCGATATAGGTTGTTATACTCTTGGCGCTGTTGCCCCACTTTCAGCCGTTGATACTACTATTTGCATGGGTGCTTCAGTTAGTAGCGCACACGGTATGGTTAAGGCAAGGGGCGAAGATTTTTCTAAAAAATTAGTTTCAGTTATCGGCGATTCTACTTTTATTCACTCGGGTATTACGGGTTTAATTGATATCGTTTACAATAAAGGAAATAACACCGTTTTAATTTTAGATAACTCTATTACGGGTATGACTGGCCACCAAGATAACCCAACTACCGGCTACACTATTAGAAAAGAAAAAACTAAACAAGTTAATTTAGTTGCTCTTTGTAAAGCCGTTGGCGTTGATAGAGTTTTCGTTGTTGATTCTTTTGATATTGATAATCTTGAAAAAACTATTAAAACTGAACTTGAAGTTAACGAACCTTCGGTTATTATCGTTCAAAGACCTTGCGTTCTTCTTAAAGGCGTTAAATATGAAGGAAAAGTTTCCGTTAACGAAGATAAGTGCCGTAGTTGTAAAAAATGTATGAAACTTGGTTGTCCTGCCATAACTTTTGAAAATAAAAAGGCTAAAATTGACCCTACTCAATGCACTAATTGTGGGCTTTGTCAAAAAGTATGTCCTTTTGAAGCAATAGAAAAGGAGGTACAATAATATGTCTAACACTAAAAACGTTATGATTGTTGGCGTTGGTGGTCAAGGCACGTTACTTGCTAGTAGAATTCTTGGTAACGTTGCTATCAAGCAAGGCTTTGACGTAAAGGTTTCGGAAGTTCACGGTATGAGCCAAAGGGGTGGAAGCGTTGTTACTTACGTTAAGTACGGCGAAAAAGTATTTTCACCTATTATTGACAAGGGCGAAGCAGATATTATTCTTGCTTTTGAAAAATTAGAAGCGATAAGGGCTTTACCTTACCTTAAAAAAGAAGGAACTATTATTCTTAACGATAGAGCAATTAGCCCTATGCCCGTTATTATAGGCGCTACAACTTACCCAGAAGGTATTGTTGAAAAACTTGGCGAACACTCTAACCTTATTTCGCTTGATGCGTTAAAATTAAGTATTGAAGCAGGCTCGCCAAAGGCTGTAAACGTAGTACTTATAGGCGTACTTGCAAAAACTTCTAACATAGATAAAGAAGTTTGGTTAAACGTTATTAAAGAAACTGTTCCTGAAAAGTTTTTAGAATTAAACCTTAAAGCGTTTGAACTTGGATACAATTATTAACAAAAGAGATTTATCATTATGGAAAACAAAAGATTAAAAAACATTTTAGCAATTTTATATATTTCTATATCAATTTGCTCGTTTATAATTATACTTTTAATTCCCGCTACTAAAACTTGGTTTTCAAGCATTTCACTATCTCATCCTTTTTTAATGGGTTTTATTAAGTTTGCTCTTTTAGCAACTGCGGGGGAACTTCTTGCCTCGCTTATTTCAAAAGCACCGTCTTTCCCTGTAAAATTATTTTGGCGTTTCGTTATTTGGGGACTTATAGGCGTTTGGATTACTTTTATGATGAAAGTTTTCTCTTTTGCATCAGTAGCATTAACGACTAACGGCATATTGCCAGGTAAAGATAGCACTTTCTTAAAAGCATTATATACTAGCGTTATGATGAACACTTCGTTTGGCCCTACTTTTATGGCAGTACATAAGTGTACAGATAAAATGCTTGAACTTTTAGATAAAAAAGAAAAAGTTACGCTTAAAAATATAGCAACTCAAATTGACTGGCATGCTTTTATAAGTTTTACGATTATTAAAACTATACCTTTATTTTGGATACCTATGCACACGCTTACTTTCTTACTTCCTGTGCAATATCAAGTTATGGTTGCGGCAATGCTTTCAGTTGCTCTTGGCGTATTTTTAAGTTTTGGTAATAGAAAAAAACAATCTGCGGGGGATATTAAAAATGGCAATTAGAGATTTACAAATTGAAACCTTAAGTAGAGAAGAAATTAAAGCCATACAAAGCGAAAGACTTGTTAAACAAGTTGAAAAAATGTATGAAAAAGTTGAATGCTTTCGTGTTCGTATGGACGAACTTGGTCTTAAACCAAGTGATATTAAAGGTGTACAAGATTTACATAAACTTCCTTTCTCATACAAGAAAGATTTAAGAGATTACTACCCTTACGGCTTATTTGCCGAACCTTTAACTAATATTAGTAGAGTACACGCTTCAAGTGGTACGACGGGTAAAAGAATTGTTGTTGGCTACACTAAAAACGACCTTGATATGTGGGCTAACTGCGTTGCAAGAATGTTATACGGTATAGGTCTTGGCGAAGACGATATCGTTCAAGTATCATTTGGTTACGGCTTATTTACAGGTGGGCTTGGCGTTCACTCTGGCGTAGAAAAAATAGGCGCAACCGTTATACCTATGTCGGCGGGAAACACAGCCCTTCAAATTCAAACTATGATTGACTTTAAGGCTACCGCACTTTGTTGCACGCCTTCGTACGCTATGTACCTTGGCGAAGAAGTTGAAAAGTTAGGCGTTAAAGACCAACTTTCCCTTAAAGTAGGTATCTTCGGGGCAGAGCCTTGGAGTGAAAATATGCGTAGGGAAATTGAAAGTAAACTTGGCATTAAGGCTTACGATATTTACGGACTTTCTGAAATTTTAGGACCTGGCGTTTCTTGTGAGTGCGAATATCAATGTGGTATGCACGTTTGGGAAGATAATTTTATTGTTGAAATTATTGACCCTGATACGCTTGAAGTTCTTCCAGAAGGGGCTACGGGCGAATTAGTTTTCACTTCAATTACCAAAGAAGGTTTCCCACTTATTAGATATAGAACGAGAGATATTTGCTCGCTTAACTATGAAAAATGTAAATGTGGTAGAACTCACGTTCGTATGAACAAGCCTAGTGGTAGAAGCGACGATATGCTTATTATTCGTGGCGTAAACGTATTCCCTTCACAAATTGAAGAAGTTCTTCTTTCGTTTAACGATGGCTCAATTACGCCAAACTACCTTATTAGAATTGATAGGGTAAATAATACCGATACTTTTGACCTTGACGTTGAAATGAGCGAAAGCATGTTCGTTGACGACCTTAAAGGTATTAGCAAAATTGAAAAAGAAATTACTTCTAAACTTCAATCGGCACTTGGTCTTGGCGTTAAAGTTCACCTTGTAAACCCAAAAAGTATTCCAAGAAGTGAAGGTAAAGCAAAAAGAGTTATTGATTTAAGAAAATTTTAAGGGGGTAAATTATGATAGTTGAACAAATTTCAGTTTTTATTGAAAATAAACAAGGCAATCTTTCAGCGATTGCAGATTTACTTGCTACTAACAACATTGATATTTCGGCACTTTCGCTTGCTGAAAATTCAGAATACGGCATGCTTCGTATGATTGTTAGCGACCCACACCTTGCACAACAAACGTTATCTAGTAGCGGTATTTTTTGTAAAGTTACAAAAGTTTTAGCCGTTGCCATTGATGATAAGCCGGGTGGATTTGCAAAGTCGGTTAAAGTTCTTTCAGATAACAATATAGGCATAAATTATATGTATGCACTCGTTTCGCACGAAAAGGGCAAAGCACTTATGATTTTAGGCGTTGACAATTTAGAAAAGGCGCAAGCACTTATTGAAAATTCTGAAAACAACGACATTAAACCTAACGATATTTATAGAATTTAATAAAAAGTTAACAAGGAGCGGCGTGGTTTTCAAACCACGCCGTTTTCGTACTTAATTATATTTTTTAGATAAATAGTTAGGTAATTACCTTTCAAAATTAAAG
>JAZLBK010000076.1:0-4279 GCA_045613665.1 Christensenellaceae bacterium
CTGCGCCTACGAGTTCTTTACTGATACCCTTAACTTGGATTTCAGTAGGAGAAGGACAAGCAAGCGTAATGCCTTCAACTGCTTTGAAATCAACGGTGTGGCTAAGACCTACCGATAAAACGATATCTTTACCGTTTTGGGTAACTTTCCAACCTACGCCGTTTACGATAAGGGTTTTAGTGTAACCACTCGTAACGCCCGTTACCATATTGAAAAGTAAAGCCCTATATAAGCCGTGTTTTGACTTAGTGGTGTTTTCTTCGTTTTTACGAGTAACTACTGCTTCGCCGTTTTCAACTTTGATTTCAATAACTTTTCCGTCGTAATCTTGGGTAAGAGTTCCCAAAGGACCTTTTACCGTAATAAGATTTTCGTCGATTTTAACTTCTACACCTGCGGGGATTTTAACGGGTGCTCTACCAATTCTTGACATAGTTTAACCCTCCCTTACCAGATGTAAGCAAGAACTTCGCCACCGTGGTTGGCTTTTCTTGCCTCTTTGTCAGTCATAACGCCCTTAGGAGTAGATATGATTGCCACACCTAAACCGCCGAGAACTTTGGGAAGTTCGTCGTGTCCAGCGTAAATTCTCAAACCGGGCTTAGAAATTCTTTTAAGTCCGTTGATAACCTTTTCGCCGTTAGGACCGTATTTAAGGGTTATAACGATTTTGTCTTGCACTTCTTGTTCAACGATTTCGTAAGAAGTGATGTAACCTTCCTGCAATAAAAGTCTTGCTATTTCTTTTTTCATGTTTGATGCAGGAACTTCAACCACGTCATGTTTAACGATGAGCGCGTTTCTGATTCTAGTGAGCATATCTGCTATTGGATCTGTCATTTTCTGTTCCTCCTTTTACCAGCTTGACTTTTTAACGCCAGGGATTTGACCTTTATATGCTAAATTTCTAAAACATATACGGCAAATTCCGTATTTACGAAGTACAGAGTGCGGACGACCGCAAATACTGCATCTCGTATATGCCCTCGTAGAAAATTTGGGGGCTTTTTGTTGTTTGTTAATCATTGCTTTCTTTGCCATTACCGTAAATCTCCTTCAATTAGGCTCTGAACGGCATACCCATTGCTTTAAGCAATTGATATGCTTCTTCGTCGGTTTTAGCGGTGGTTACGAAACAAATATCAAAACCTCTAATCTTCTCTACTTGGTCGTATTGAATTTCAGGGAAAATAAGTTGTTCTTTAATACCCATCGCGTAGTTTCCTCTACCGTCAAAAGACTTATCGGGAACACCCTTGAAGTCTCTAACGCGAGGAAGAGCAATAGAAACAAACTTGTCAAAGAACTGGTACATTTTGTCACCTCTTAAAGTAACTTTGATACCTACGGTCATACCCTCTCTAACTTTGAAGTTAGCAACCGATTTTTTTGCTTTGGTAAGCACGGGTTTTTGACCACTGATTAAAGCGAGTTCTTTTTCAACGTTTTGAACACTTTTAGCGTTGTCCTTAACGTCGCCAAGACCACCGTTGATGGTGATTTTTACGAGTTTAGGAACTTGATTAACGTTTTTATAGTTAAAATGCTTCATAAGGTAAGGTACAACTTCATTTTTGTACGTATCTCTTACTCTGCAAGCCGAATCGGTTGCAACTGCCTTAGCAACCTGAGTCTTTTCTGCCATAATAAGTTCTCCTTATATTTTTAAGCGTTTTCCGCTTCTACCGTTTCTTCTTTAACGGCTTTCTTTCTCGTTGAAGTCTTTTTTACCGTTTCGGTTTTAACTTCTTCGGTTTCAGTTTTCTTTTTTCTGGTAGTTGCTTTTTTGGGAGCAGATTCTTCTTTAACAGCCTTCTTGCTTGCCTTTTCAAACTTAACGTCTAAACAAGCACCGCATTTTTTGCAAACTCTTACCTTTTTACCGTCAACTTCTGCATGAGCAACTCTCGTTGCCTTGTTGCAAACGGGGCAAATTACCATTACGTTTGAAGCGTCAATAGCGCCTTCTTTCTTGATAATTTGGCTAGTTTCGTTAGCGGTACGAGCCTTTTTACTCTTAGATTGAACGTTTACACCTTCAACTACAACTCTGTTTGCTTTGGGCATAACCGCAATAACTTTACCGGTTTTCTTTTTATCTTTTCCCGCAAGAACTACTACGTTATCGTTTTTCTTAACTTTCATATCAATCTCCTTACAGCACTTCCGGTGCAAGAGAAATTATTTTAATAAATTCTCTCTCACGAAGTTCTCTCGCAACAGGTCCGAAAATACGGGTTCCTCTGGGCTGTTTTTGGTTGTCGATAATAACTGCTGCGTTATCGTCGAATTTGATGTGAGTGCCGTCAGGTCTTCTTAAACCTTTTGCACTTCTAACGATAACCGCTTTTACTACGTCACCTTTCTTAACTGCGCCACCGGGAGTAGCGGTCTTAACACTTGCAACGATAACGTCGCCGATGTTACCACTTCTTCTGAAAGAACCGCCTAAAACTCTAATGCACATAATTTCTTTTGCGCCTGAGTTATCCGCAACTTTTAATCTGGTTTGTGGTTGTATCATTTTCGCTTCCTCCTCGTATTATTTCGCCTTTTCAACGATTTCAGAAACTCTCCAATTTTTAGTTTTGGAAAGTTTTCTGGTTTCAACGATTCTTACTTTATCGCCGATACCGCACTCGTTATTTTCGTCGTGCGCCTTAAACTTAATGGTTTTAGTAATAGTTTTCTTGTAAAGAGGATGTTTTCTCTTGTCGGTAACTTCTACTACAACGGTTTTATCCATTTTATCAGAAACAACTAAGCCGACTCTTTCTTTTCTTAAATTTCTTTCCATGTTAATACACCTCAATTACGCCTTAATTTCTCTTTCACGAAGTATGGTCTTAACTCTTGCAATATCCTTTTTAACGCCACTAATAACGTTAGGATTTTCAAGTTGACCGGTTGCGTGACGGAAACGAAGGTTAAACAATTCTTCTTTTAACGACGCGAGTTTTGCAACTAACTCGTCGTTAGTCATTTCTTTAATTTCTTTCGCTTTCATTAACCTTCACCGCCTTCTTGACTTTCTTTCTTAACGAATTTGGTCTTAACGGGTAATTTATGACCCGCAAGACGCATTGCTTCTCTTGCAACCGCTTCGTCAACACCGGACATTTCGAACATTACTCTACCCGGTTTTACTACTGCTACCCAATATTCAACTGAACCTTTACCTGAACCCATTCTTGTTTCAGCAGGTTTTTGAGTGATGGGTTTGTGGGGGAATATGTCAATCCATACCTTACCGCCACGTTTGATAAATCTCGTCATTGCGACACGGGCTGCTTCAATCTGGTTGGAAGTAATCCAAGCAGGTTCCATAGCAACTAAACCGTATTGACCGTATGCTATGGTGTTACCCTTGTTAGCCTTACCGGTCATTCTACCGCGATGAACTCTTCTTCTTTTAACTCTTTTAGGCATCAACATAATTACGCTTCGCCTCCTTCGTTAGTCTTCTTGCCACCCAAAACTTCACCTTTGTATATCCATACTTTAATACCGATAATACCGAAAGTGGTGTGTGCTTCTGCTAAACCGTAGTCGATATCGGCACGGAGAGTTTGAAGGGGAATAGAACCTTCGTGGTATTGTTCAGAACGAGCGATTTCCGCACCGTCAAGTCTACCGCTAACCATAATTTTGATACCTTTAACACCAAGTCTCATGGCTCTCGATATTGCTTGCTTCATTGATCTTCTGAACGACGCTCTCTTTTCAAGTTGAGCCGCTACGCCTTCAGCAACGAGTTGAGCGTCGCTGTCGGGTTTCTTAACTTCTACGATATTGATAGCAATTTGTTTACCTTTCGCAATTTTTGAAAGGTTTTGTTTCATTACTTCGATTTCAGCGCCTGCTTTACCGATTAAAACGCCCGGTCTTGCAGTGAATACGGTTACGGCAACTTTGTTAGCCGCTCTTTCGATTTTAATCGAAGAAACCGCTGCTTGGAAGTAGGTTTCTTTAACGTACTTTCTAAGTTCGTAATCTTCTTTAAGATTTACGGAGAAAGCCTTTTTATCAGCATACCATTGAGTATCCCAATCTTTAATTACTCCGACTCTTAATCCATGCGGATTTACTTTCTGTCCCATAATATCCTCCTACTTACTTCGCCATCGCATCAAGAATAATCGTGATGTGACTAGTGCGCTTCAAAATTCTGAAAGCTCTGCCGTGAGCCATAGGTCTCATTCTCTTAAGAGTAGGACCTTGGTCAGCGTAACAAGCAGCAATCATAAGATCGTCCTTGTTCATGCCGAGGTTGTGTTCA
>JAZLBK010000077.1:0-3283 GCA_045613665.1 Christensenellaceae bacterium
TACCGAGATAGCGCCATGATTTTGCAGTGTTTTTATCAAAGCTCATAGTCCACCTCCACCAATTTTTCATTAAAGATAATTATACATTATGCGGCACTAAAATATCAATCATATAAGTGCCCAAATATTCTGAATTTAATCGATATTTTTTTATCTTTTTTATAAAATTCACAATAAATGAATAAATGTTTTTTGCAATATAGATTAAAAATTTTTATCGATATTAAATCATCAATAAATTTTGAATAAGATGATATATACTTTATGAATAAATTATACTATAAAAAGTGTCAGAACTATGTTAAATTTTAGTGAAAAAATAAGATAAAAATTGACAAATTTCCTTTTATATTATAATATAATTTTATATGGATAATAAAAAAGCAAAACAAAAGAAAAAATATCAATTCAAAACCCCAAGTAGAAAGCAACCCGTTTGGCGTATAGTTAAGCCGATACTTAAACTTTTTGGGTTTAGAAATATTGAAACTATAAATTTAGCAGGCGAAATTCCTAAAAAATGTATTTTCGTTGGAAACCACGATGGTAAAAAAGGCCCGTTAGGATACGAGATTTATCTTCCTACCTATACCGTAAAGTGGGGCGCGTATAAAATGCTTGGTAATTATAAAGATAGGTATAATTATTTAAGAAACGTTTTATATATTCAAAAGTGCCATAAAAACAAGTTTGTAGCAACGATAAAATCTTTATTCGAGGCGTTGTTTTCGCTCTTTATTTACCGTGGCATAAAAGTAATTCCAAGTTTTAACGACGCACGCTTTTTGAAAACTTTTTCTTATAGTCTAAACGTTTTGGATAACGATATGGCGGTTATGGTGTACCCTGAGGACAGTAGCGACGGTTATTTTGACGAGCCCGTAAAATACCTTAACGGTTTCGTTGCTTTGTCAGAATTCTATTATAAAAGAAGGGGAGAAGACTTGCCCGTTTATCCCGTTTATATTCACCTTAAAAAGAAGAAGTTTATAATAGGAAAACCGCTTAAAGTTAACGAGTTAAAACAACAAGGTTTATCTCGCGAAGAGATTGCGGAAAAATTCCGTTTAGAATCAAACGCGCTTTATCAAAAATACGTTAAAGAATAATTTTAGTAGTAATTAGATATTACTTGACAAAATTGTAAACAAGTATTATAATTTAACTAATCTTTAATTCGATACAGAGATGTCGGCAAGAGTAGTAGTAGAATAAAATGGTTACCCTTTATTATAGCGTAAGGGTGTATTTTAGCAAAAACTTCAAGTCTTGCCTGTGGCAAGACTTTTTTATTTACAATAAGGTGTTATTATGGCTAAAAAAACTTTAATAATGGACGAAACGGCAATATATAGAGCACTTGCTCGTATTACCCACGAACTTATTGAAAGAAACAAAGGCGTACAAAGCGTGTGTCTACTCGGCGTTAAAACGAGGGGTGTTCCGCTTGCCGAAATGCTTAAACAAAACATTAAAAAGTTTGAAGGGGTAGACGTCCCAGTTGGGTATATTGACATCACGCTTCACCGTGACGATTTGTCTGAAAAAGATAAAAAAGTATCGTCGGGCGATTGTTCTTTTCCATGCGACATAAGAGATAAAACGGTAATAATCGTTGACGACGTTATGTACACCGGTAGAACGGCGCGTGCCGCGATTGAGGCAACCTTTTCGTATGCTCGACCAAAAGAACTTCAATTTGCAGTGCTTGTAGACCGCGGGCACAGGGAACTACCTATAAGACCCGACTACGTTGGTAAAAACCTACCAACTTCAAAAACTGAAATAGTTAAAGTTTGCCTTGCGGTAGTTGACGGCGAAACGGCAGTTTATATAAAGGATAAAGATGAAAGAAATTAAAGCAAGCGTTATAGCAAGCGGTGAAATTAAAAATTACATAGAAAACCAACTTATAGGGCAGTTTTGCGAATATAACAAACAAGGGTTAACCGTAATGCCGTCGTTTGTGGACGTGCACGTTCACTTTCGCGAGCCGGGGTTTTCTTACAAGGAAACTATAAGTTCAGGCTCAATGGCTGGGGCGCGCGGTGGGTTTACCACGGTGTTTACAATGCCCAACCTTAACCCCGTGCCTGACAGTGTTGAAAATATTAAAACGCAACTTGACTTAATTGAAAAACAAGCGAGTATTAACGTTTATCCGTACGCGTCAATCACCGCAAATCAAAAGGGTGAACAGTTAACGGATATAAAATCTCTATCTAACTACGCGATTGCCTTTTCTGACGACGGTAGGGGCGTTCAGTCAAGCGAAATGATGGAAAGGGCTATGCGCCTTGCCAAGGAAAACGGCAAGTTAATTTGCGCGCATTGTGAAGACAACTCGTTGCTGTTTGGCGGTTATATCCACAAAGGTAAATACGCTGAAATAAACGGGCATAGGGGAATTTCGTCTAAGAGCGAATACGCTCAAATTGCAAGGGATTTAGAACTCGTTTCTAAAACGGGCGTAAGTTACCACGTTTGCCACGTTTCAGCAAAAGAGAGCGTTGAACTTATTAGGCAGGCTAAAAAATCGGGGCTTGACGTTTCTTGTGAAACCGCACCCCACTATCTAATTTTAAGCGATAAAAACTTGCGCGAAGAAGGGCGTTTCAAAATGAATCCGCCACTTAGAGACGAGAGCGACAAACTTGCGCTAATTGAAGGCGTAGTTGATAATACCATTGAAATTATTGCAACCGACCACGCTCCGCACAGCGCGGAAGAAAAGTCCAAAGGTCTTGAAAAGAGCGCGTTTGGAGTGGTGGGGCTGGAAACTTCTTTTTCAGCGTGCTACACTCATCTTGTAAAAAATGGAATAATAACGCTTGAAAAACTCGTTGAAGTTATGGCGATAAACCCAAGGCGAAGATTTAGCCTTGAATACGACAACGGCTTTACGGTGTTCGACCTTGAAAAAGAGTATATCGTAAACCCATCTGAGTTTTTATCAAAAGGAAAGGCAACGCCTTTTGAAGGTATGAAGTTTAACGGCGTATGTAAACTTACTGCGCTTGACGGAAAAGTCGTATACAATTATTAAGGAGAAAAGTTATGGCAAAGAGAACGGACATTAAAAAGATACTTATAATCGGCTCAGGACCTATCGTTATAGGACAAGCGGCGGAGTTTGACTACGCCGGCACGCAAGCGTGTTTGGCGCTCAAAGAAGAGGGTTACGAAGTAGTGCTTGTAAACTCTAACCCCGCAACCATTATGACGGGCACCACTATTGCGGACAAGGTTTATATGGAACCTTTAACGCTTGAATACGTTGCAA
>JAZLBK010000078.1:0-11600 GCA_045613665.1 Christensenellaceae bacterium
TGGAAATATTTATGGAAAGTTACGAAATTATTTGGAAAAGAGTTCTTCCTGAACTCGAAGTAAAACTGTCGGCAATAACGTATTTGACGTACGTTAAGGACTTAAAGCCTATCGACCTTATAGACAAAACTTTGGTTTTAATGACGAAAACTCAGTTAAATGCCGACTTTATCAATCGTGACACCTTAAAACCTAAAATTTTAGATGCTTTTAAGAAGGCAAAAACTGACGTTACTGATATTGAAATTTTCGTTGGCACTAATATTGAGCAATATAAATCTCATAAAATTGAAATAGATAACAACCCCAAAGTTGAAAGTTTGCCGATAGACCCAAGTTATACTTTTGAAAACTTCGTTGTAGGTAACTCTAACCGCTACCTTTACGCTGCGGCAAAAGCGGTAGCAGAAAACCCCGGCAACAACTACAATCCGCTTTTTATATACGGCGCGTCTGGTCTTGGTAAAACGCATATAATGCACGCAATAACAAACCACATAAACAAAACCCAGCCCAAAAAGAAAGTTTTATACGCAACGTGCGAAAAGTTTATGACTGACCTTATTGAAAATATTCGTTCAGGTAAGGCTTATTCGCAAGAAGGTAAAACGCTTAGAAACCGATATAGAAACGTTGACGTTTTGATTGTTGACGACGTGCAGTTTTTATCTAAAAAACAATCTACCCAAGAAGAGTTTTTCCACACCTTTAACGAACTTTACGGCGCAAACAAGCAAATAGTTTTATCCGCCGATTGCGAACCTAAGGAAATCGAACTTTTAGACGAAAGATTAAGAACGCGTTTTGAAGGCGGTCTTAAAGCGCAAGTTTTACCGCCCGATATTGAAACTAAAATTGCAATAGTTCAAAAAAAGGCGGAACTCAAAAAGCAAATTATCTCGCTTGACGTTGCAACCTACATTGCCGAAAATTCCGACGATAACGTTAGAAGTTTAGAGGGATTACTTAATAAAGTTTTATTCTCTTCACTACTTCACGAACAACCCCCAACGCTTGAACTTGCTATGGAGGCGTTAAAATTTTCATCGCAAAGCGACGTTAAGGAAACGCTTACCACTTCGCATATTATAGACACCGTTTGCCACTACTACAAAGTTAAAAAGGCTGACGTTATTTCTAAAAAGAGAAACAAAGAACTCGTAGAGCCAAGGCAAATTTGCGCTTACTTGATGACGGAACTTATGTCTATCCCCTTAGTTACGATAGGACAAGCGCTCGGCGGTAAAAACTACGCAACTATTATTCACTCACGCGATAAGGTTAGCGAACTTATTCAAATTAGCAATTCTTTCGCAACCGAAGTTAACGATATTAAAAACCTTATACTTAAAAAGTAAATTATGCAAGATTATATTCTTAAAGCAAGGTATGACGCCGTTGTTATAGGCGCAGGTCACGCCGGCTGTGAGGCCGCGCTTGCGCTTGCAAGAACGGGGCAAAATACCGCGCTTATGACAATCAATTTAGATAATATCGCGTTTATGGCGTGCAACCCGTCAATCGGCGGAACGGCAAAAGGTCATTTAGTTCGCGAACTTGACGCGCTCGGCGGTGAAATGGGTGTAAACATAGATAAAACTATGCTCCAAATCAAAATGCTAAATCGCGGAAAGGGGGTTGCAGTTCAATCATTACGCGCCCAAGCCGACAAAAATCTTTACCACCGCGAAATGAAAAAAACGCTTGAAAATACGCCTAATCTTACCATTATTCAAGCAGAGGCGGTTGATATTTTAGAAAACGGCGGTAAAGTTACTGGCGTTGTTACTAACTATAACTCTTTACTTGAATGTGACGCGGTTGTAGTAGCAACGGGCGTATACTTAAATAGCGATATAATTGCAGGCGATTACAAGCAGTTTGCAGGCCCTTCCGGATTTTTGAACGCAACTAAGTTAACGGACGCTTTAATACGCTTAGGCTTTAAGGTTCGCCGTTTCAAAACGGGAACTCCTGCAAGGCTTGATAAACGCACCATAGATTATTCTAAGTTTTCAGTCCAGCACGGCGAAGACGACGTTTATCCCTTTTCCTACCTAACCCCTAAACTTCCCGAAAACAAAGAGCCGTGCTATCTTGGTTACACCAACAAATTGACGCACGAAATTATTCTTAAAAACCTTGACCGTTCGCCGTTATATAACGGTATGATTACTACGACTGGCCCAAGATACTGCCCGTCGATTGAAACCAAAGTGGTTCGTTTTGAAGATAAAGAACGCCATCAAATCTTTTTAGAACCCGAAGGGCTAGATACTAACGAAGTTTACGTGCAAGGAATGTCGTCGTCAATGCCGATTGACGTTCAAGAAGAAATGTATCGCTCGATAGAAGGGTTTGAAAAGGTTAAGTTTATGCGCTACGCATACGCTATCGAATACGACTGTATCGACAGTTTGGACCTTTACCCCACCTTAGAATATAAAAAAGTAAAAGGCATATTTACCGCAGGACAAATAAACGGCACGAGTGGTTACGAAGAGGCGGCTATTCAAGGTTTAATTGCAGGTGTAAACGCAAGTATGTATCTTCAAGGCAAACAGCCTTTAATACTTGGTAGAAATCAAGGTTACGCGGGCGTTTTGATTGACGACCTTGTAACGAAAGGAACTGACGAGCCCTACCGCATGATGACTTCGCGCGCCGAATACCGCTTAATTTTACGCCAAGATAATACTGACGTTAGGCTCACCCCTATCGGTAGAGAGTTTGGTTTAGTTTCAAACGAAAGATGGGAAAACTACCTTAAAAGGCGAGAATTACAGCAAAAAATTCAAGAAGAACTCAATACGGTAGTTCCGTATAAAAATGCTAAGCCTTTCGTTGAAAGTAGATGCCAAGGCGAAGTTTTATCACCGCTTAGTTACGCCGATATGATAAGGCGCGGTATCAAGATAAGAGATATAAAAGAAGAATTTAACGCCTTTTCTTACGCCCCGAACGACCTTCTTGACACAGCCGAAACCGACGTTAGATACGAAGGTTACATAAAGAAAGAACTCGACGCTATTGAAAGGGCTGAAAAGTTAAAAAACAAGGAACTCCCCTTAGATATTGATTATTTATCAATTGACGGGCTTAGGCTTGAAGCAAGGCAAAAACTTGACGAAATTAGACCTTTTAACCTTGACCAAGCCCAAAGAATTTCGGGCGTTAGCCCAGCGGATATTGCCGTTTTAATGGTGTGGCTTAAAACAAAGTATGAAAGAAGTTGAAAAAAATAAAATCCCCGCTAAAAAAAGCGAAGATAAAAAAGAAATTATAAAAAAACAAAAAGCAAGGGCGGAAACCGAAAAGTTTAAGTCAAAATACTTTGAGTATTATGACGATATTAAAATAAGCGACCGTCAAGACTGGTAATTTTTACGGCTATTTGTAAGGAGAATTTATGATTAAACACGTTGTATGTTTCAAACTGAAAGACAATTCGAGCGACGCAAAAGAAAAAGCGACTAACGTTCTACTTTCAATGATAACCAAAGTTCCACAAATTTGGGGAATTGAAGTAGGTCAAAACGTGCTTGATACGGCGCGTTCTTACGACCTTATACTTCAAGTTGTGGTTGAAGACCTTAAAAAACTTGAAGAATATCAAAATGACCCCTATCACGTTAACGTAGTTAAAAAGTATATGCACGAAAAGACGGAATCGTCTATCGCTGTCGACTACGAAATAGACTAATATACTATATATAAAACGGCTTAGCAAAGTTGCTAAGCCGTATTTTTTTATAATAATAAAGTAATTATAGGTATGGTTATAAAAGATAGTAGCGTGGTCATCATAACCGAGTTAGAAGAAGTTTCTTCTTCGTTTTCATATAGTTCGGCAATAGTCATAACCGATGCGGCGCACGGCGTTGCGGAAAGGACGAGAACCACCGCCTTAATCACGCTTGAAAGGGGTAAAAACGCCACTAATAAGTATGCAAATAGCGGATACACTATAAGTTTACCCACCGCAAGCATATACGCGTGATAGCAAGTAAAAATACTTTTTAGTTTCATACTTGCAAGCCTAATTCCAAGAATTATCATACTTAAAGGTAAAGTCATTTTACTCATTAGACCGATAAAACTAAACACTATATTGTCGGCGGAAACTACGGTGTTAATTTTACTAAAATAGAAAACCAGCCCAACTAAAAGCCCAAGCGTTGCGGGGTTTATAAGCGCCGATTTTACGGTAATTAAGTCCTTTCGCTTAGTAAGTAAAAATACGCCTATCGTAAATAGTATTAAATTCATTGAAACTACGTAAATTGACGAATACGCCGTAACTTCTGGCGACTTAAACACCGCTTGAACAAGCGGTAATCCAAAATATCCAACGTTTCCAAGCGCCGACCCTACCGTTAATACTCTAAACTTTCCGTCTTCACTCTTTTTTCTAAGAAGAAAAAACAAAATAAGAATAAATATCGTTTGTATAACGGTTACTATTATAAAAAATAAAACTAAATTCAAAAACCCATCAAGCGTATACTCAACGCTTAAAAAGGAATTTGCAATCATGCACGGCGTACCCGCGTATAAAAGAACGGCGGACATTGTTTTTAGATGTTTTACCGACGCCTTTTTCATTTTGCAAACGACGTAACCGGGTATTACGTACAGCAAACATAATAAAACGTTTGTTAGTGTAATGTTAAAATACATACTTTATAAAGTAAATAACTCCTCTTCTTGGGGGGTAAGATATCTACACTCTCCCCTTTTTAAGTTTTTATCAAGTAAAATTCCATTAAAAGATATTCTTTCAAGAAAGGTAATTTTGTTGCCCTTTGCACCAAACATACGTTTTATTTGGTGATATTTGCCTTCCGTTAAGGTAATTTCGCCACTGCAATCAGTTAAAAGTTTAATTTTGCAAGGTTTAGTAAAATACCCGTCTTTTAGCATAACACCATACTCCATCTCGCTTACCGTCTTAGATGAAACGGGCTCAGCCGTTTCAAAATAGTAAACTTTTTCGGCGTGGGTTTTAGGCGATAGCCTTTTGTGTGCGGACAATCCGTCGTCAGTTAAAATAACTAAACCAACCGTGTCTTTATCAAGCCTACCAACCGGAAAAAGACCTTCCCTTTTATACTTTTTAGGTAAAATATCAATTACCGTTTTATCACGATTATCGTCGGTTGACGAAACAACCCCAAACGGCTTATTAACCATAATATAAGCGTATTTTTTGAATTTTACAACATCTCCGTCAAGCCGAATTTCATCAGCGGTAATATCCACCTTAAAATCGGGGTTTTTTACCACTTCGCCGTTTACGGTAATTCGTTTTTGGCGGATAATTTTTGCTATTTCACTTCTTGAAAACATTTTGCAAGAAGAAAACGCCTTGTCTAATCGTTGCATTAAAGTTCCTTCCTGTCGGTAAGTGCGCGCGAAAGAGTAACCTCGTCGGTATACTCTATATCACTGCCGATAGGTATGCCGTGAGCAAGCCTCGTTACCTTAACGCCAAGCGGTTTTATTACGCTTGAAACGTACATAGCGGTAATTTCCCCGTCGTAGTCTGGGTTGGTTGCCATAATAACTTCTTTAACGCCACCTTGTTTAATTCTACTTATTAAACCATCAACGTTGAGGTCTTTCGGCCCTACGTTTTCACTCGGTTTAAGCGTGCCGTGTAAAACGTGGTAAACACCCGAAAATTCGTGAACTTTTTCAAGCGCAAGAATATCTTTTGGTTCTTTTACAACGCAAATAACGTCAGGCTTTCTCGTAGAACAAATACCGCACACTTCTCTATCAGTGTAGTTACCGCAAATTTTACAATAACGAATACTTTTTTTACAGTTTATAATGCTTTCGGCAAACGAAATAGCGTCCTCTTCGGGCATATCTATAATTTTGTATGCAAAGCGTTGCGCCGATTTCGCGCCGACGCCCGGTAGTTTAGTAAACGCGTTTATAAGTTTACCGATAGGCTCTATAAAATCACTCATTTCTTAGAATAAGCCCCCGCCGTTACCCATTTTTTGCTTGTTCATTTCGTCGGCTTTCTTATAACCGTCGTTAAGTGCTACTACTATTAAATCTTCAAGCATTTCAATATCGTCTACATCAACGTAATCTGGGTTTATAGATACGCTTGAAACTACTTTTTTACCGTTCATTATAACCTTAACGGCATCGCCTTGCGCTACGCCTTCAATTTCAGCGTTTTCAAGTTCTTCTTGCGCCTTTTGCATTTCAGCCTGCATTTTTTGTGCTTGTTTCATAAGTTGTTGCATTTGGTTTCCGCCACCAAAACCGCCGAAACCACCACGTCCGTATCCTGCCATAATAATCTCCTTTTAATCTTCAATTTTCAAAGTGTCGCCAAAAAATTCTTTTGCCTTTTCAATAGGATTTTCTTGAATTTCACTTTGAGTTTTAATTTCTACTTTAATATTTTCAATACCAAACCCCTTTGCTATATCTAAAAGCGTTTGATAATTATCACCGTTTAATACTAACTTCTTTTCGTTTTCAGTGGTCGCGTTAACCGTAAGCGTTTTTCCTGATACAGTCGCCGTCATCTCTTGACAGGCAACCCAAAGTATAGTTTTGTTAGGCGTTGTTCTCAATCGCCTTACAATTCCGCCCCAGCACCTTTTTGCATCAACCTTAATTTCGGGCGCGCTTTCGGTTTTTACCGCTGTGTTTTCTACTATAATAGACGGTTCTTCTTCGGGCGGTGGAACTAAACTCAGTTCTTCGTTAGACGGCACTTTTTCAGGCTTAACTTCAACTTGCTTAGGTTGTATTTCTTGCTTTATTTCAGGCTCTACCACCGTTTTTTCTACCGTTTTTCGACTTATATCCCCACTTTTATAATCTTTTAATTTTTCTTCAAGCGCACTAATTCTTGATAAAAGCGCGTCGATATTATAATCAATTTCAGGCAAAGTGGCTTTAATAAGCGCGGTTTCAAGCACCGCCCTTGGCTGAGTTGAATACCTAAGTTGGTTTTCAATTTCGGCTATTAGTTCTATCGCGCGGAGAATTCTATGCTCGTCTACAAGTTCGGCAATTTCTTTAATAACTAAATACCTATCTTCTGGAAGAGCCAAAATCTCTTTTGCGTTCTTGCACGTTTTAATTATTGCTAAATCTCTAAGATAATTTACAACGTCTTTTGAAAGTAATCCAACTGATTTGCCAAGCGAAGAAAGTTCGTTAGAATAACTTAACACCTTTCCCGTTTCACCTAAAAACATTGCTTTAACAAGCCCGTCAATTTTATTAAGGTCGGTTGCGCCTAAAACGGCAAGTACGTCTTGATAGGTGAGTTTATCCCCTACCGAAACGCATAAATCGGCTACGGAAAGTGCGTCACGCACACTACCTTCGCCCGACTTTGCAATTAGTTTAACCGCCTCTTCTTCGTAACTTTTGCCTATTTCGTCATACACCGATTTTATTAGTGACGCTATTTCATTTAAGGGGATAAGTTTGAAGTCAAATCTCATACACCTTGATAGTATTGTTGCTGGAAGTTTATGTGGCTCGGTAGTAGCAAGAACGAAAATAGCGTGCTTAGGCGGTTCTTCAAGCGTTTTAAGTAATGCGTTGAACGCCTCCGTCGTAAGCATATGAACTTCGTCGATTATATATACTTTATACTTAACGCCGATAGGTGGATACTGAACGTTCTCACGAATTTCGCGCACGTTTTCAACTTTGTTGTTGGACGCAGCGTCCATCTCAATAACGTCTACGTTAGACGGGTCTAACAGCGTTTTACACGCCTCACATTTACCGCAGGGCGAACCTTCGATAGGATTTTGACAGTTTACCGCGCGCGCAAAAATTTTGGCAAGCGAAGTTTTACCAGTTCCCCTTGCGCCACAAAAAAGATAGGCGTGCCCTACTTTGTCTTGAACTATTTGGTTAGTAAGCGTTTTCACAATTGTATCTTGCCCGATTACCGACTTAAAGTCCGTTGGGCGAAAACGCCTATAAAGTGCTAAATAAGCCATTTTTACTCCCGAATAAGCCTTTTTTATATCGACTTATCCAAACGTTTAATAATTTTTGCCCTACATCTTGAAAGGGCGTTGTCTACCGCCTTAACGTTAAGTTTAGTTAAAGCCGATATTTCGCTGTAACCGTATCCTTGCAAGTAGTAACTTAGAACTTCTTGCTCGGTTTTTGAAAGAGTAGAATATATAAACTTGTTAAGTTCGTTACTTCTTTCGTTTATAACAATCGTATCTTCCGGTGGTGGTGAGAAAAATCCAAGTTGGTCAAGGCTTTCAAGTTTAACGCTATTGTTAAGCGGGCTTGACTTTAACCCCCCGTACTTTTTAACGGCGTTTATAAGGCTTGATTTTACGCAAGTTATCAAATAAGTTTTGAAAGACGCTTCCTTTCCCTGATATCCGTTAACCGCTTTTATAAGCCCAAGCATGCCTTCTTGAATAAGGTCGCCTTCTTCCGCGCCCAAAAGATACATATTACGGCAAAAATACTTAACTAAGTTTTTATACCTATCGTATATCTCATTGAACGCGTCTTGACTGCCACCGCGATACATTTCTATTAAAACTTCGTCTAAATAATTTTTCATACTCGCCTTTGACGAACGGCTTCAAACACCCCAACGCCAAGCGCAACCGACGCGTTAAGCGAATTTACCTTTCCGCTTAACGGAATAGTTAATATACCGTCACACTTTTTCTTAGTAAGCGTGTTTACGCCGGTATCTTCACCGCCGATAATTAAACAAAGTTTGCCTTTTAGGTCTTGCTTATACAAATCGTTACCGCCAAGTTCTAAACCGTAAACCCAAAGCCCAGCCTCTTTAATTTTATCAACGGCGGTATTTACGTTTACTACCCTTGAAATTTTAAGGTGATTTGCACTGCCCTCGCTAATTCTCATAACGCTATCGGTAACTTGCGCGGAACGGTGTTTGCCTATAACCAACCCGTCAACGCCAGCGCACTCGCACACCCTTATAATACTTCCTAAATTATGCGGGTCCTCAACCCCGTCGGCAATCACGACAAACCCGTCTTCTTTATCTTTTACAAATGATAAAAGTTCTTCAAACTCGGTATACTTAAACTCCGAAGTGAACGCCATAAAACCTTGGTGTTTTACGTTTCCCGCCTCTTTGTCAAGAACAGCCTTTTCTACGAACTGAACTTTATAACCACGTGCTTTTGCCTTTTTAACTAAATCTCTCGACTGCTCGTCCCTAAGCCCGTTAACAACCAAAATTTTATCAACCGTTTTATCAGTTTTAATAAGTTCCGCTACCGCGTTTTTACCCGTTATTTTCATTGCCTTCTCCTAATAAAAAATTTAACCTGTCAATCTCGCCCGTCAAATACAAATAACCTATTAACGCCTCAAACCCCGTTGACGCGTTATATTCGCTTACCGACGCGTTTTTAGCGCGCGTGTTTTTCTTAGTGTTTCTTGCGCGCTTGAAAATATCAACTTCTTCTTCGGTTAGAAGTGGCATTATTTTTCTTACGAACTCGGCTTGCGCCGTAGCCTTTACTACCGCCGACGTTCTCTTATTAAGTTCACTGCCGGCGCGGTCACTTTCAAAAACCAACTTTTCTCTCACGAAAAGGGTATAGACCGCGTCCCCCACAAACGCTAAGGTTATGGGGCTTAAAAGCCTTACTGATTTTTTGGATAGTTTGTCGCCTAAATTAAACATATACTTTATAAGTATAACATAACTTTTTTATTATTACAACTTGATAGATAAAAAAAATCCGCCTTTTGTTAGACGGAAAGATAGTCAACGCAACCTTTGTATATTGCGTCGCAAATATCGGCGCGATAATCTTCGCTTAATAAAAGTTCTTCGTCTTCGGGGCTAGATAAAAAACCACACTCGACAATCACGGTGGGAACTTTACTTTGGTTAAGTAGATAATAGTCGCCGGAAAGCGGATTACTTAGCCTTGCCATACGCCCCACACCGTTTAATCGTGATTGAATTAAACCTGCAAGGCGTTTGCTTTCTTTTATTTTTTTGTTGTAAAAAACTTGCGCACCCCTACGGCTTTTTGAAGAATAATTGTTAAGGTGAATTGAAACGGCAACGTCGGCAAGCGAACCGTTTAATATTTCTTCGCGGGCTTTTAAGTCGCGTTTCTTAAAGCCTGGGTCGGTAGTTCCGTAAAGCCCTTCGTCAGTCTCTCTCGTCATGATTACAACAAACCCGCTTTCTTCAAACAAAGATTTAAGATTTTTTGCAATTAAAAGATTAAGGTCGCTTTCTCTAACGCCGGTTATAACGCCTGACGCTCCACCGTCGATACCGCCGTGACCAGCGTCTATAACCACCGTAAATTTTTTACCGCTAAGAGACGCTTTTTTAATAAAAAACCCACCTATAAGGCTAATAACAAGTATAACGGCGACAATAAATACCACGGTTTTGAAAGCGACAACTCTAAAAATATTCATAATTTATGTTATGCGCTAAACTCTCTTTTAATAACGCAAAATAATAATGGTTTTTAGTTATTTAATACCTTTATATCAGTTGACAAACATAAATAGTTTATTTATAATAAAACGTATAGTTTTTTAGAGGTTATACTTATGAATATCCCCGAAATTTTTGCGGAAAACGTATTTAATGAAAAAGCAATGAAGTCTGCGCTGTCGCCAGACGTGTATCGCTCGCTAAAAAAAGCGGTTAACGAGAACGAACCGCTTGACTTTGCCGTTGCCCAAGAAGTGGCTGACGCTATGAAGGAGTGGGCAATATCAAAAGGCGCTACTCACTACACGCACTGGTTCCAACCTATGACGGGCATAACCGCCGAAAAGCACGACAGTTTTATTTCACCCGTAAAAGGCGGTGGAATTATTATGGAGTTTAGCGGTAAAGCACTTATTAAAGGCGAGCCTGACGCGTCTTCCTTCCCAAACGGCGGAATTAGAGCAACTTTCGAGGCAAGGGGTTATACCGCGTGGGACCCGTCTTCTTACGCTTTTATTAAAGACGATACTTTGTGTATTCCAACGGCGTTTTGTTCGTTTAGTGGTGAGGCACTTGACAAAAAAACTCCGCTTATACGCTCGCTTGAAACTATTAACAAAAAAGCGCTTAAAGTGTTGCATCTTTTAGGAAAAACTGACGTTAGCAAGGTGCACGTAACGGTAGGCGCTGAGCAAGAATATTTTTTAATCGATAAAGAAACGGCACAAAAGAGAGAAGATTTAGTGTTTACAGGCAGAACGCTTTTCGGCGCAAAACCCCCGAAAGGTCAAGAACTTGGCGACCACTATTTCGGCGCAATTAAACCGCGTGTAAAAGCGTTTATGGCAAGCCTCAACAACGAACTTTGGAAACTTGGCATACTTGCTAAAACCGAACACAACGAAGTTGCACCTGCTCAGCACGAACTTGCGCCGGTATTTACCTTAGTTAACACCGCTACCGACCATAACCAACTTACTATGGAACTTATGAAAAAGGTAGCCGAAAGCCACAATCTCGTGTGCTTGCTTGCCGAAAAGCCTTTCAAGGGTGTAAACGGCTCTGGTAAACACAACAACTGGTCTCTCGTGACCGACACGGGCGTTAACCTTTTAGACCCCGGCGA